>CAXBEA010000043.1:0-33092 GCA_963974645.1 uncultured Neptunomonas sp.
GGTATTATCTCGAAGCCGCTGAAGTGGAACAAAAGTATCCAGATAATTTCAAGATTTTCGATATTTCTATGCTCAGTCATCCTGAAGGGCAAAGGGCTATACTGATGTTTTGTGGTTTGGAAGATGAGGAAATGGTGTTGAGAGATAAGGTCCATTTGCATAAAAGCAAATGAATTTATGACTGATAATACCGTGTATCAAGCGACAGTATTTTTTGATAACTGATACGGGAGTAAAAAGATGTATCTACGTTTAGGAGTTTTTGTAGGTCAGGTAAATATTGTATAAATATGGACAAGTTCTCGTTGGTTTGATAGGTGTTTTTGCCAGTTTCAATTTTTTGCAGTGAAAATTTTACTACTGAGTCAGTATTAACTGATATTTAAAATTAGACAGCTTTTTTGTTGTCGAGATTGGAATCGATATAAATGTCATCAAAACTATGCCTTGATAATAACGATGTATTTCAAATTTTCTCTGAGTTAGCCCCTGTCGCTAAGAAGAAAAGATCTTTTTTTCATGTTGTAAATCCATTAACGCCAAAATCTACTTCTGACTTATCATACGCTCAGCCAGTAACGCTTAGGAGTATGCAACAATCCGCATCATTCGCTCAGATTGCTGATAATAATATTGATGTGATTCAGCTTGCTGCAGCGTTTGCAGAAGATATTGCATCTATACCAGATTCATTCGTCACACTGCCTTATCTTGATAGGGATGTAACTGATCTGTCTGATTTCGATTTACCTAGGCCTCTGCCAATATTATGGGATATTTTAGAAAGGACGGCAGAATATATAAAATCAGCAGAAACCCCAGGTTCTAATTATATTATTTATACCAATATAGATATTGGGACGATGCCACAATTCTATATGCTAGTCGATAAAATAGCAGAATCGGGTATAGATGCATTCTGTATTAATCGTCGTACGGTGTCTAACCAGTTACGAGATTTAGATTCTATCCCGTTGCTATCGTCGGATTATGGGGAAAAACACCCTGGGTTTGATTGTATTGTTTTTGACGCTAGACTGTTTGATGAGTTTTGTCCTTTTCAAACATGCCTTGGTGCCATTCATGTAATGCGCCCACTTCTGATAAACCTGATGGCGTTGGCAGAAAAGTTTCATATTTTTACTGAACTTCACGCAACATACCATATTGGTAACGATGCGGTATGGTGTGATTCCCGTTTTCACGATTACGAAAAATACAATATGAAGTCAGTTATTGAAGTCTTTGATCATGCTATGAAAAGCTCTAGAGGCAAAGAAAAGTTATTAGAGTATTCAAAAGAAATTGATTGGATATGGCTTCGTAAAAAGCTGGGTCAGCCGGATTATAGGGCGTTAAGTCGTATTAAAAAAATATTTAATATAAAAAATAATTAAATTTAATTATTCTAAAAGGTTTGTTCAATATCATTAAATATAAGGCGAATCAATCTAATGCGACTAAGGATGTAGCAGAAGCAACATCTCGGGGCGCCATCTATCTAACCGTAGGGAACTGGTTGCTTCGAATGCTGGGTCTTATCTCTGTGCTTATTGTTGCGCGCATACTGACACCTGAAGATTTTGGCGTTGCAGCGATGGCCGTATCAGTCATTGCACTAACAGAGTCTTTTGTCTGGCTAGGGCTATTCGCAACGCTAATCCAGCACCAAAATCCTACACGAAAACACTACGATACGGTATGGACATTAAATCTTTTACTTCATTTGTTTATCACCATAGCCGTTTTTTTACTCGCTCCATTTGCAGCTGATTACTACAATGAGCCAAGAATACAGGGTACATTGCAGGTTCTTGCTCTAGCCCCTTTACTGCGTGGTTTGGCAAATGTAGGTGTTGTTAACTTTAGACGTGACATGCGTTTCGATTGGGAAGTTGGTTACAGGTTAAGTGTGCGTATCTTCTCTTTTATAGTAGGGATTACAGCAGCGATAATACTCCGGGATTACCGAGCATTAATAATAGGTATGCTTTTCCAGTCTATTGGAATGCTTATCATGAGCTACATCCTCCACCCTTATAGACCTAAGTTTTGTTTAGAGTTATGGAGAGAATTTATACACTTTTCTATCTGGTCCTCAATAAACGGTTTTGCAACAGCACTAGCGACGCAGTCAAGTAGAATCGCAGTGGGCAGGTATGGTGGGACTTCGAATAGTGGTTTCTATTCAGTTGCAGAGGATATAGTAAGAATATTTACCGTAGAATTTTCTAGTTCGATGTCTACGTCTCTCCTGTCAGGAGCCTCTTTAATAAAAAATGACGTATCTAGAATGAATTTGGCCAAAATAAAGTCTGCGAGTGCTGTATCAATAGTAGTTGCACCCTTGGGTTTTGGATTGGCTGCGACAGCACAGGATACGATATTTGTGCTGCTTGGAGAACAATGGGTTTCGTCAGGTGCTATATTGGAAGTTCTGGCCATTGCTTGGATGTTTAAATCTATATCGATGTTCGCATCGCCTTTCCTTTTTGCTGAAGGAAGGGTGAAAGCAATGGCATTACTAAGCGTGACGCATGCTGCCCTATTTATTTTTTCACTTTATTTGTACGTTGATTCTTTAAGCAGTATTGCTGTGGCCTATCTTTTTTTATGGACAACAGTTCTTCTTCTGATACTTACTTTTATAACGGTTGTTAAAATGCAAGCTTCTTTGCTTGTGATGTTGATCTATTCTTCGTGTCGACCTTTGTTAGTAGCCTCTTGCATGTATTTAGTCGTTAAATTTTTACATGGAAGTGTTTTTATTGATCCAATGCCTTCATTGGTTTTTGATGTGACGATTGGAGCTTCAATATATACACTTCTGTTACTATTTTTTTGGAATGTTACAGGAAGATCAGTTGGGGCTGAAAGAGCAATTTTAGATCAACTTAAAAAAGGCTTTCGACTTATTAGCTATAAAAACAAATAGAACCCCTTTCTGTAACGTTGAGGAAAGCTTATTTGTCATATAGGTTAGTTTTTGGAGGCGCGTGTGCACTATCGCAGCGGAGCATCGGGTGTAACAATGACTATACTAGGCATCTACACCCAGTTGTCTGGCCGAATCAGCGCATCCGGATTTTTTAACCAATGACACGAATGGTTTCTACTTCTACTTCTACTTGCATATGTCTGGCTGTGCTATTGCTAACCGCTTTCTCGGCCCAGTCTCTCAATGCAGCATCAGTTACCCTCATTGCAGGGGGGGATGTTCATTGGTCGGACCGGAGTCTGCGAGGCCAAAATGAGTCTGTCGTCATCACTAATCCGAGTGGGGTGCAGGTGCCTGTGCCTTGGGGTAAGGGTTGGGTGGGACTGCCCTGGGATAAAGGCTGGCAAATTGGTTCGGTTTATCTAGAGGGCACATCCGACCTTGATGACAGTGATAAGCGTTATCCTGAGGTTCGTCGTTGGAGAAAAGTGCAGGGCATATTAAGTGAGGGCTACGGGCTCGATATAGTCGATGAGGATGCCTGGCTGCGTTATCCATTCGAAAAACTCAGCGAGGTAATCAAGGGAGCAGATATAGCGTTTGCAAATCTGGAGACGCCGCTTTCTGATAGAGGGCGACGCGTGGGGTACAAATTTAGAGGGCCACCCCGGTTTGCAGAAGCGCTTGCAGATGCTGGTTTCGACGTCGTTTCAACTGCAAATAATCATGCAATGGATGCGGGGGAGCGTGGGTTGCTCGATACCCTCGAACATTTGGACCGGGCTGATGTGTCCCGAGTGGGTTCTGGGCATAATCTTGCCGAAGCCAGGCGGCCAGCAGTGGTTACTCGAAATGGAATCAAGGTCGCATTTCTTGCTTATACTCAGACTGAGAATTCAGGTCAGGCGAGTTTTGCTTTATCTAACCGCTCTGGCGTTGCACCACTCGACTTAGGCATTGTGCGCCAAGATATTCAGTCGGTTCGTGATGAGGTAGATATCGTTGCGGTGTCCCTGCACTGGGGTATCGAAAACGTTCACCAAGTCCACCCTGCGGCCAGGCAATTGGCTCGTGATGTGATCGATGCGGGTGCCGATATCATTCTCGGCCATCATCCCCACGTCCCGAGGGGCATCGAGGTTTATCGACAAAAGGTAATTGCCTATTCATTTGGAAATATGGTTTTTGGTCATAACATGGGCGCACCCTGGGGCGATAATATTCTAGCCAGGTTTATTTTAAGCCCCGGAAGGGTCGAGAGGGTGGAGGTACTCCCGATCTCAGGCCAGGGGCAGGCGCTAAGTCAGCCTGCCGTGCTCCAAGGGGAGCCCGCTGCGAGAGTTTTAGAAGGTTTTGTGAAGAGCTCGGCTCAGCTTAACACGACTGTAACGGTAGAGGGTGAGATTGCGGTTATCGTGCCTGCCACTGCGGAAATAGTGCCGGGCGCCGAAGTCCCGCTGAGTATTCCTATGCCGAAAATGGGGCGGTATCTGATATTTACCTTGGCAGTCGCTGTGTCTCTAGTTATCTTTTTAGGCTGGAGGCTAATTAGACGTCATCAGCATGCGGTAATAACTTAAATATTTTTAATGATGAAACCTAAGTAGAGTGCTACATTCTTTTTGGTGCGACAATTCATCTACTAACGTTTTATAAGGATGTTTATGAGTATTGTTAGACGAATTAAGAATAAGCTTGGAGTTATTGATTCCGCTATACGGGTTCGCTCTGAATATAGGAAGAGTTTTATTGCGCAGGTTTTTGAAATGATCGCGCTTCGGTTTTATAAAAATAAGGTTGGAGTCGACGAATATTTCGAATTTATGGTCTATGACGATAAGTATACTAATGATATGAAACGTTCTTTTGTCGGTTGGAGAAAAGAGACGAGTTATGGTGAGATACTGAATCACAAGACGTGGAATGTTGTAACAAACGACAAATTAACCGCATATGCTATATTCAGCGGACTAAATTTACCCTATCCAAAGATTTCGGTCCTCTACCATCCCTACAAGCGAGAATTTCCAGGAGCAGTCTGTCTCTCTGAACCGGCCGAGTTGGCAGCGTATCTGCGCAACGGAATCTCCTTCCCTTTTTTCTCGAAACCAGTACATGGCGCGTCGGGACGAAACTCTGTTGCCTGTATAGCATACGAGGAGAGTTCAGATTCACTCGTTTTGGGTAATGGTAATAAGATCGATGTTGAGGAGTATGTAGCGGCTTGTCACCCTCGGCGTGGTGTCTACCCTTGGGAAGCAGGCTTCATCTTTCAGGAACTTGTTAAGCCCTCTTCTGATATTGCGGATTTATTAGGAAATGTTGTTCCAGGGATGCGTTTAATCGTTTTAAATCCTGATGGTGATCCTAAAATTCACCGGGCAATTCTGAAGATTCCGACGGGTGATAGTATGACGGATAATTTTGGTAAGGTGGGGGAGACCGGAACTATTATTGCCGAATTGGACCCAGAAACAGGAACCATTGTTCGAGCGCAGCACGGAATTGCGCCTAACATACGCCCGCTGGATGCTCACCCAGAAACGGGCACCAGGTTGGTGGGGTTTCAAATACCTAATTGGGACCAATATCTTAAAGTTTTGTTCTATGCAACAAAGGCTTTCCCTGGTGTCCGGCTGCAACATTGGGATATTGCAGTCAGTGATTCCGGGCCGGTGATTTTTGAGATGAATACGTTTGGCGGTTTTGGCTTACCGCAAATAGCAACTAGGAAAGGTTTTTGTGATCATTCATTCAAGGCGTTTTTATCAAAGTTGGGAGAGAAATACCCTGCGTATAAAAAATAACCAAGGTGGGGTTGATACATTATCCATAAAATACTACTGCCTAAGCAATTATTAAATTTGTTATCGGATACGTTAAAATAAGTATGCTAGGTAAGTTTACTATGGAGAAACATCGCATGGCTTATAATCTATTTTATAGAAATATGTATGTTATCGTTTTTTCATTTATTGTCCTTCTCGGCTTCTTGGCAAATAATGCTAATGCCTACGGTAGAATCCCTTTGACTGTTCAGGAATATCGCACCTGGCCGATCTACTGTTTGGCCACTGAAAAAAATGATGACCGAGAAGCACAAGATCGATATTTAACCCGTCATCAAAAGGTTGTGGCTGCGCAGACTGGTATCTGGCATTACTGTTTAGCACTAATATATGTCCAGCGTTCTGAGCGAGGTGAAGATATACTGGATGAGAGGGCAATAACTGACCTGTTTTATTCGTATGATAAAATACCCAAGTCAGAACCCTGGGCACGAGATATGGAGGTGACGATTGCTAGGGCCTTTCGAATAAAGGGAGATTACGAAAAAGCTGAACATTATCTGGAAATCGCTCGAGCCAAAAGTCCAGATATGGCGATCGTCTACTCGGTCTTATCTTCACTGCATTTTGATAGGCTCGATTATCATCAAGCGGTCAAAGTGCTTGAGGCAGGCAATGAAGCCACTGAAGGGAAATCGGCTGAAATTAACTATTTCTTGGGTCTTGCCTACCTCGCCATCGGCAATATCGATAAAGCTAAAAAACAGGAAGATATTGCTTCATCGTTAGGCTATCCGTTAAAAGGCCTGGCGAAAAAAATAGCCGAGTACGAACTACAAAATCCATCAGGTAGAAACTAAATGTTGTTGGATTGGCTGCGTCAATCTTTTGAAATTTCACATACCTCGCATCAGTCGATAAAGTCGATGGAAGGGATACGAGGTTTCGCTGTTTTCTTGGTATTTCTCGTTCATTTTACAACGTTAGTTTACCCCTGGCTTGCTCATGGGACTTTGACCTATACCATTTCTGAGTCTGTTCGTAGCGTAGGTAATATTGGTGTAGACCTCTTCTTTGTACTGAGTGGTTTCCTGATATACGGTATGATCATGCGTAAGGAAACCCCGTTTTTAATATATTTACAAAGGCGCTTACAGAGAATTTATCCGACATTCATTGTTGTTTTTGTTATTTATTTATTGCTTTCTTTTGCTTTTCCTCATCAATCTAAGATACCTGGTGATATGTGGAGTGGTTTTATATATATAGTTGAAAATTTCTTGTTGCTACCTGGGTTGTTTAATATAGAACCGATTATTACTGTTGCCTGGTCTCTTAGTTATGAGTTTCTTTACTACTTGATCATGCCGATGGTCGTTTTCTTCTTACGGCTAAAGGAGTGGAAACCCTTATATAGAGTTGTATTATTTGTCATGCTCACCGTGGTGATGTTTTGGTTTTTTTCCCAATATGGCGGCCCGCTCAGGCTGACTATTTTTATAGCCGGTATTCTTCTTTTTGAGGCGATGCAAAGAAAAAATAAATTGAAACTACCCCCTGTAGGTTTAGTAGCGTTGATGTTAGCTATTTTTTCAGTGGTCGGATTGAAAGCGTTGGGGCTGGTGGGGTGGTGGAATACCGTATTGATTTATATTTTATTTTTTATTTTTTGTTTTGAATGCTTTAGCTCTTCTGGGCTAACACGCTGGCTGTTTTCTGGCACATATCTACGCTGGTTGGGAAATATGAGTTATTCCTATTATCTTATCCATGGCCTGAGTTTAAAATTTATTTTCTTAGTCGTTGCTTTTATCTACCCGCCAGCTGGTAGTGACGTGGTAGTATTTTGGGTTATGTTGCCGATTGCTTTTTTATGGACGCTCATACCTTCAACTGTATTGTTTCTAATGGTTGAGAAACCCTATTCATTGCGGAATAAGCCGCTGGTCCCCAAACATGTGGTAGATAGGCTTCGCTCTCGGCTTAAATTTAGCCCTGATTGAGCTTGTTGATGCTAAAAATACTACGAATAAGTCACAAAATTATTCTGGTTCCTTAAATGATTTAAGTTTGAGCGCAGTCAGTAACTAATCCCCGTATCCCTTAATAATGACGGCGCCTAATTGATGCGCCGGTTGTTACGCTGCTCCACCACTTTAGTTGATGGCAGTGTGCTTATAATAATGATGATCCAATAAAAGAGCATCGATATCCTTGCTGAGTCAAGAGGATTTCCCATCATTCCTACCGATATCATCCCTATCACCACCATTACCCCGGCAAATCCTAGACTGTTATTATTTAATGAAGCGCTGAATGCTTTCATCAGTGCGACGGTGATGAGTAACAGGGTTGAGAGAAATCCAACGATACCGAGTTCGAATAGCAGGCTGATGGGGATGTTTTTCATATGCCAAGGTAAATGCTCAAAATCGTTGTAGAAATACCACTGTTTACCCTCGCTAAAAGTAGGGTTTTTTAGTAGGTTTTTACCATTATGAATCAGCTGCGCCGATTCAATAGTCATAATACTTTCATTCCGATTTGATACGTAGAATACGGTCGGCCATCGATAAAAAATGGAACCTTCGCCGACCCGGTTGCTGTTGAGCGTTATCTCGATCCGGTGATCGCTGACTGCTGGTATCTTTATATATTTCGATGAGCAGTTAAACGGTGCCTTACTGGCAAAGATGTAGTTCCTTTCACACATGCCAACCAACAGGTTACCCGGTTGCTCCGCCGAGGTGCTCAGCACCACCTGATAATCCTGATGGGGCATGATAGGCAGGCGTTGGGCAAATTTGAGGTCACGGCCAAAGCCAAGCGTCAGCCCCGTTTGAGTTAATGTAAATGAGCCGACCGAACGCACCTTCTCAGGGTGGGTGGTAGCGTAGGCCAATGGAAAAGCTCCGGGTCCCATACCGATCAGGTGGTTTTGCCAACTATCGCTGCGCGAAGACAGCACATCCGACCAGTGGTCAAACCGCGTTTGAAAATCGGATCCAATGCTGGTTAAACGTTCGCTCATCCGGTAGCTGGCAAAGGTTGTCAGTAGCAGAAAACTGATCGCCACGGTAGTGGCCAATACTGATAGCAAGGTTGACCGAGCAATTTTGATGTTGCTGCCAAGCAGGTGGGCAATACCGCTGAATACAATCAATAATGCAAACTGAGAGGCGACGTATCGTGGCTCGGTGCTGATCCATTTGCTGGTCAGTTGGGCATAGATACCCAATCCAATCGCGGCACAATATCCCAGTGCCAATATCCAGCGGTTAAGATTTTTAATCTTACTAAAGGCCGCAGTAACCAACCCCAGGGTAATGATCACATAACCGGCTCCGAGCCCAAGATAGCCGCTGGTGCGGTAAAGTTGGAACAGGCTAAACAGGGTCGCTATTAGGACGGTGACTGCTAAGACAATGTGCCGCTTATTGCCATTAAGGGCAAATGTTTGGCGTTTTAGTATCAGCCCACCCGCTACTAGAAACATCAGGAAACCAGCGAAGTAGGTGGTCCGGGTGAATGTGGTAATTAGGCAGTAGATTAACCCAAACATCGCTAGGATAAACGGGATTTTACGTAGTCCAGTAAAGTGTATGATGCCACCGCCGACCAGACCGATCAGCAGAATAATCGATCCATCGATCGCCTCACCCCCGGTATGCATTGCCGATAGTAAACCTGTTACTCGGTATCGGCTGGTAAAATCCAGCAGTGAACTCAAACGATAATAGTAGGCGCCAGAGGAAAATAGATCTTGCCATACCCCTCGCTCCCAGGTGATGGCGCCGAATAACACTAGGCCAGCGAGCATGCCGCCGTAAAGCAGGTGTTCGGTCGCTTTTTGTTCATCTGAATGCGAGAGTTGCAGCCATAGCGCCCATAGTAGTAGCGCGTAAAGTGGACCTTTTACCTGGAATAGCGCAAAGGTCTCTGAAAAATAGAAAACCTGCTCCGGCCTTAAGGCCAGGTTTGCCTGCCAGTCGGTCTGGGTGACGAAAGAAACTAGCCAGACGGTTATCCAAAAAAAGATGATGGTTGGGACGCGCCCTCGATGCTGGGTTCTTCGGGGCTCTGAACTGTTGTGAGTGGCTGGCTGCTTTAAGGTCCTCAACATGATGCCGGCTAAACTGACCAGCAAGAACAGGTCAAGCTCATTAACTAGCGACCAACCCAGCCAGGCAGTGAGGTCTAGATTAAGAATGAAGCCGGGCAGCAGCAGCAGTGACCAGTAAGGTTTTGCGATCAATAAGGCCAGGTAAGCGATGGCAACCAGACCCAGAGCCATGGAGGCCTGCGGTAGTGTTGTAAGGATCCAAAATGAGGTCGCTAAGCATATGAAAGAAAATACGATTTTTACCGAGAAAATAGGCCGGTCAATTGCTATGGTATGGTGCACCCTAACGTCCTTATCCTGTGTTATAACATATAGACAGAACTATGATTGATCCCCGATCCTTGGCTTGGCGTTTAGCGTTAGAGTGGCTTTCAATCACCAGCAAGATCCTGGTCCTATCGATGAGCCTTATCGTGGCGCTTGTATTCTGGACTCGCCTAGACCCATCGGTCCATGATCGATCGTTAGTGGGGCTGATCAATAAATTTAGTGTTTTCGCTGGCTTGATACAGGCTGATGCCAACCTACTGATGGCGACGTCAAAGTATCAGGATCGCTATCAGGACAAGGCTATAAACCAACCCTATCCTAGAGTGTTATTACAGCCGCTGAGCAACTGGCCGGGACAGCAACCGGCTCAGTTGCTCACGCAACGGATAGCAAGGCTAGAGTATAACAAGGAGCGCTTGATAGTCGACTGCGATCGCGACCATCTGCTGCAAAACTTGTTGTGCTATTTTCAAGCACCCAGCGAGCTGCAGCGCCAGTCGATCGAGCAGCAACTGAGCAACTTTAACCTGATTGAGCCCAAGGATAGCGGGCAGTATGGCAATAGCTGGGAACTGGCGATCGGTTATGATCTGGCACGAACCATCCCTGGACTGTCACCGGATACGTCTGAAAAGGTGCAGCAGAAAATCGTAGCGGCGCTGACCAAACACCTGCAGCTACTCGATGCCAACAGCGCTTCGTTGTGGCATGGACGCAGCACAATCGCTGCCTCGGCACTTATCCTGGCTGCGGTATTGGATTTGGATAAGCCGGAGCATAAACAGCTGTTTTCTAGAAGCTACGGCCATTTCAGCGATGTGATTGACGCACTGGAAGCAACCGAAACCTGGCCCGAGGGGTTTAACTACTGGCTGCAGGAGCGCGGCATGCCGATCGCACTGGGGTTGGCTGCTTTTAAAAATGTATCCCGCGACCAAACCGAAAAAAATCAGCTTGACTACCTCATGCGCCGAATCGGGTTATGGCATATTTACCTTACTCGCCCCGATTATCGCATCGAAGGCTGGGGTGATGAGGGTTCCCGTTCAGACCTTAAAGACGGAGCGCGGCGTATCATTGATATTCTTGCGCAGGCCAGCGGTGATTCCCTCTTAGGACGCTACTCTCACTTTTTGAAGAACCTGCACCCACAAGAGTCGTACAATTATGGACGTCTTTGGCAGATGGTCCTGTTTAATGATCCATTTGTTGCTGATCGACCGATAGAAGAAATACAGACACTAGAGGATGTGATGGGGAGTGGGCCGGCGGCAGCTCTGTTTGGTGCTGGATACAGTAATCATCTGATTATCCGTTCTGGCTGGAAACCCGAAGATACTTTTATAAGCTTCCGAGCCAGTGATATTTTTACCCATCACCAGCATTATGATGCAGGCCATTTCACGTTATTTAAGCAGGCACCGTTGGCGGTTAATTCTAGTACCTATGGTGATTTCTTCGGTCCCCATCGGCTCAACTATGCGATCAGGACCATTGCCAAAAACAGCCTGTTGGTTATTGATTCGCAAGAGCAGGTGACCCCCAATCAATTTTTTAAGACCAATGTCATCGATGGTGGTCAGCGGATCGTGCTGCCGACCGGGTCAGCGGTTACCAGTTTCGATCACTGGCAGGATAATCGAACCCAAGGGACCAATTTAGGGGCTTCCGAGTTGCTAGCCTATGAGTCAATGCCAGGAGCGGCTACCTATATCAAGACCGATATCACCCGGGCCTATAACAGCATTCGTTTCGACACCAACGGTGGCGCGGGTAAGGTGAAGCGGGTTACCCGTGAGCTGCTTTACCTTTATGCCGAGGATAGTTTGATGGTACGCGACGAGGTGATCACAACTGATCCCGCGCATCAGGTTCGCTGGCTACTGCATACCTATAACAAGTTTGCTGCTGAGCAGCATCGTGTTGTTAAAGGAACGTTGGAGGATGGGATTCTCAAGAGCGCCAATTCAGAACAAGGGTTAATAACCCAGCATCAGCGGGGGAGGCTGAAAATAGACATTATCGAGCCGGTGGTTGATGAAATTACCCAGGTTGGTGGGCCCAGCTACCGCTACTTTGTCGCCGCTCCCGAGTCGCCCGTCGATGGCAGTAATTTTACCGCTGGCAGCTCACCCGATCCCTGGTTTGAGCAGCCCCTATGGCGCAGCGAGATAGACAGTCCCTCGACCGATAATCGTCACCGGTTTCTAGTCGTATTGCAGCCTCGAAGCTTGAACGAGCCTTTTACCCGGGTGGATAGGGCCGATACTCATACAGCGAACAGCCATGGTGTACGCATAGGCCGCAGCCTGGTCCTGTTCCGTGGACAGGCATGCCGGGATATTGATTCTGTTATCGAAGGAGTAGATCAGGTGGTCTATATTGATATGTCAGACTGCTATCAACAGCTCAAGTCGGAAGATGCCAGCAGCGCTGGGCTACAGGGAGCTCAGGCGCTGTTTATTCAGACGTTGAAATGATGCGTTGCCGATATCGATAGCCGATTTTAGGAATGCAGGCTAGGTTCGCGGCGCAGAGGTTAACGCCGCTATGGGGGATATTCCTCTCCCAGTTTTGCCAGAAAATCTTTAAACGACTGATGGTTCTAAGGTTGATCCGATGCCGGTATCCATTAAATAGCTTTAACTTTACACTCTGGAGCAGTTACTATTTTGCCAGCACGACGGGCTGATAGCCGAGTTAAGAGTGTTAAGTCTCAAGGATGATATTATGCCTAACCCCAGGGTTATCCTGACTGTGGACACCGAACCGAGTATAGCGGGGGCGCTGAAGGATCCAGCACGTTACTCACCGTTGCTAGAGCAACCGGTTTGGGGTGAGGTTAACGGCCGCAGTGAGGCGTTGGGCTTTATTACCGAGACCCTTTGCCGTTTTGATCTAGCCGCCACCTTTTTTGTTGAGACGGTACATACCGGGTATTTCGGTGAGATGGCGATGGCACCCTACGTACGCCACCTGGTCGACAAGCACCAGGATGTTCAGCTGCATATCCACCCGGTCTGGCTGAACCTGCTGCGCGATTCTCCCTTTGGTGATCGGACCTTCAATGACGACAGTGCGGCGCTCCCCGAACATGAGTTGTCAGAACTGCTCAAACAGGGCATCGAACAGATTCAGCGTTGGACCGGGCAGCGTCCAGTGGCGCTGCGCACCGGAAATTTTGATGCCTCGTCTTCTGTTTACCGGGCAATGCGCCAGGCCGGCCTTGAGCTCAGTTCTAACCTCTGTGGTTCGGGACGAACCTATGCCGAGGCGGTACTGAATCGCTCAGGAGGTATCTGCCAGGTGGAGGGCATTACCGAACTTCCCGTTACCTGTTTTTCTGATCAGGGTCCGGTGGGGAAGGGGCGCTTACGCGCCGCGCAGATTACCGCCTGTAGTGCCGCGGAACTGATCAACCTACTCGAACAATGCGCCAGCCAGCAGGTGGATACGGTGGTGTTGGTGACCCACCCTTTCGAATTTATCAAGAAATCGAGCTTTAGATACGATGATCTCCGTCCAAACAGATTGGTGCAGTCACGCCTGATTAAACTTTGTCAGTTTCTCAGTCATAACCGTGACCGGTTTGAGGTGTGCACTTTTGCAGATATTGCCCGGCAAGACCGATGCAGCGAGTCGCCCCCTCCACAGCTTGATGGCTCGGCGCTGCATTCGATCTACCGGGCATTACAGAATGTTATTAATGATCACCTGTAGGGGACACCGGTTTGCCAGTCATGGATGTTAACGCGCAGAAAAACCGATCTAGCGTGATTGTTGTCGGGGTCGATACGCCGATCGGTGTTGCCATATTGAGAGACCTGGGAAGGCATCACTACTTCAATGTCGGCATCGGCAGGTCTGCCAGTGCGATCGGTTTTGCCTCGCACCATTGTCATCGATCTGAGGTCAGGGCATCGACCGAAAGCGATTTCATTGCCCAATTACTCCAGCTTGCCCATGAGTATGGCGATGTGTTTCTGATAGCTGTCAGCGAAAACGATAACCTGATCATCAATCGACACCGGCAGCGGTTAGAACAACTGATGACGGTGCTGGCGCCTAGCCAGCTGATGCTCGAAAAAGTATTGGATAAAAACCGCTGCTTGGGTATTGCTCAGAGCGTAGGCATCCGGATTCCAGAGTCTTTTCAGCCGGAGTCATTTGATCAGGTGTTGGCGTACAGTCAGCAGCCCCTTGACTATCCCCGGGTGCTCAAATGGGCCGACCCGAATGAAGTTGCCCAGGCATTGAGTCAAGCTGGGCTGGCATGCGAGAAATGTCAGTATGTTTTTGATGCGGAAGACCTTGTCGCCAAGCTCGAACCTTACCAAGCCATCGATTGCTTCCCGATGATTCAAGAATACTGCGCCGGTCACGGAGTGGGGCAGATGTTCCTGGTTCAAGATGGCGAGGTTAAGCTAGCGTTTCAGCACGAGCGGCTGCATGAGTGGCCACCCGAGGGCGGGGTGTCCACGCTGTGCAAGAGCCTGACACTCGAGCATCATAGGCAATGTCGTGAGCGCTCGATGCGGCTGTTAAAACAGCTGCAATGGACCGGAGTGGCGATGGTTGAGTACCGTTATGATCCGGCCAAGGCAGAATACTATTTTATGGAGATCAACGGTCGCTTCTGGGGTAGTTTACCACTGGCAATCGCGGCCGGCGTTCCTTTTGCCTCAGGGTGGGTGGCGCTAAGCCAAGGGCGCAATCCGCAGCAACCACGCTATCCGCAGCTACACTGCCGTTACATGATTCCGGAAACCCGTCGGCTGTTAAGGCTGCTGTTTCAAGCTAAGGCGGTGCAGGACCCCTGTTTCAGAGTCCGCTCGTTACAAGAACTCGTCGAGTATTTTCGCGGTTTTTTACGCAGGGGAACTCACTACTACCTCTATTCTCGGCAAGACCCCGGACCTTTTTGGGCTGATATGCGCAATATCATGGGAAAAATGACTAACAGGTTCCGTTAGTTTTTGGCGTTTTGGCACTCCGTTACCAGGTTGATTACGGCGCGCTCGATACGGTTGAAGCAGGTCGAAAAATATTCCCGGCTATGACTGAATGGGTCATAGAGCAAGGCAAATCGGGGCCGGCACCATAGACCCAGCAAGCAAACTTGAACATCCTGGTTGGTAATATGAGCGTCAAGCTGTTTAATATGACGGTCTTCCATCACAATCAATAGATCACCATTGGTGATCGTAAAATCGCTAATATCGGTCGCTAGGTGGTGCTTCAGGTCAAGCTGGAAATCTCCGGCAACATCTTTGGCGGTCTCGTTGGCACTGACCCCGGTTGTCGTTGCCAGGCCAAAAGAATCCACCGGCAACACCGCCTTGTGCTCGAGTGCCAGGTAGTGGGCAAAAGGGCTGCGGCAGATGTTGCCCTGGCAGATAAACACCAGCCGCTTGACTCGATTCCAGTCTACTTCGCCATACTGGCGGTATGGCCCTAAGCGCCACATCAGATCCGCCAGTATGGTGCGGATCAAGCCGCGATGGTTGGCGAATTGGTTAACGATGACGTTCATCACTGGTTGAAAGCTCCTTAGCAGGGCTCTGTAGGCGAAACAGTCTATCCCAGGCTTGTGAATACAACAGACGTTTGAGCGCTTTTTTTAGCACTGGTTGTTGGCTCTCTGTATAGCGCCCCAGCAACCAGATGGTGATCAGCGTACTGCCGAGGATCAGCAGGTAGGTTTGTAAATCTGCGCTTCCTTCAAGAAACAGTGCCTTAAAAAAAAGCAGTAGTGGTTGGTGAAACAGATAGCCAGCAAAGGTGAACGAGGAAAAGTACCTGATCGGACGCTGAAAGCGTTTTAGCCCGCCTAGCAGGTCAGGGGCAAGAATATTGATGGCAACGAAATGGGTCGCCACTAGGGTTGCCAGCAGGTAATCCGAAAGCGTATGGCGGCTAAAGGCCAGTAGTTCATGGCGGTCGGCGCCGAGTGCTCCTTTAAGAAGGTCCCACCCCTGCTGGCTTAGGTCAAAAACGATGAATAACGACAGGGCTAGTATGGAGCAGGTCAGCAACAGCGCAGCAGTCGATTTACTAATCAATCGAATCCATTGAGCCCGATATATATAGACGCCTAGCCACCAGATCGGCAACAACATTAGGATCTTCGGACCCAGTATTAATAACGTGATAGCTAGTAGAGCCCAGCGTTTGGGACCCTCTACATAGGTAACCAGCGCGAACACGACGTAATACCAGACCTCATAATTGAGTGACCAGTAGGGGACATTGCTGAACGACTGGATCGAGATCAGCCAGAACTCGTTTAGAAAAAACAGGCTACCAAGGGTCCGAATCCACGCATGATCCCAGGCTTGATAGCCTTCTGGGTAGGCCGCCAGATTAATGCTAAACCCTAGTTGGTCGACCAGCATCGTCAACAGGATGGCAGGCAAAGCAACGGAATAGATGCGTGCAAGTCTTGAGGCGGCATAATCCTTGAGTTTTTTCTCCTTGGTGTCGGAGATATAAGCGATCACGTAACCCGAAAGAACGAAGAAGATAACCACCGCTTCATGGCCTAACGTAAACAGAAATCCGCCTGGGTCATAAATATTGGCCGAGTGGTAGAGCACCACCAATAGCGAAGCAAACAAACGGATGATATCCAGATACAGTGAGAACTCTATTTTCATTGAGGGGGGCCTACCTTCATCGGTTCCTTCCTGCGGGTCAGGGGGTTATCGGGTGGAGCAAAGCGGCCATCAACCTGTGGTGGTGGCGGTTCGCGCTCAAGCTGCGTCCGAATCTGGCTTGAGAGTAGCATGACAAAGGTAAGCAGATAATAGTATAGGTCCAGGTAGGCCATATTGACGGTTAAGCCATTGAAGGCAAAACCAACGATACTAAATTGTATTGCTTCTAGCGCACTTTTCTCCCATTTTAGGTCTTGTCGGTGAGACACTCTTTTACCGTACCTATGCGCTACCTGCACCAGTGAAACGCCTATGATCAGGTACATAGCAAGACCGATATAGCCCTGATCACCGAGTACCTGGAAATAATTACTGTGCACATTGCGGTTTGCATCCAGATGCGCCACATATTTATAGTAATAGGGTTTATACTTATAGGCATCAAAGCCATTCCCAAAAAATGGCCTTTCACCCGCTATGTCAATAGCATACTGCCACTGAATTAGACGCGTTTGTGATGACCTGTCGGTCGGATTCTGGATTGAATCCATCCGGTCTTTCCAGGAGTCAGGCATCATCAATAAGCTTGCAAACAGGACGATGAGAGTCAAGATGAGGCTGATGATTTTTTTATTAGAACGAAAGACCAAATAGGACAACATGCCGAGCAATCCCACCAGCCCTCCGCGCGACTGGGTGCCAAGCAAGCAGAAAAAGAACGAGGCGGATGTTCCTGAAACAACGTATTTTAACCATTTATCTTGAAATAGCTGTCTGCAGGCTAGAGTAATCGGGATCACCATCAGCATGGCAACCGAAACGCCATTATTGTCTCCCCAGGCGGTGCCTGGCGGCCCCCAGACACGATTCCCACCGCCCGTTAGTACGGTGAAGACGCCGCCTTTAAGACCGGTAAAACCTATCGATAGAATAAACACCGCGATCAGCGCGATGGTCCAGTGCCGGGAATTCATAAACAGCAGAATCATCAACACTAATAACAGTGTCTTGGTGAAGTTGAGCCAGTCTTCAAATGACTGGTCGGGAACTACCGAGAACAGCGTCGTCAGCGTGGTCCAAAGATAGAACAGGCCCAGCATCCACAAGATGGGATGCGAGCGAACTTTCATTATCGACTTGTTATTGATGAAAGCGCTCAGCAGCGTGGCCGCGACGACGAGATCCAGCAATGGAAAAGTGGTTATCCAGCCATAGGATAGTTTGTGCGGGTTCATCACCGACAACCATAGCCAGCTGAGAATCCCGACCTGCGGTTTTCGTAGCGTTGCCAGGCAGAGTAACGCAATCGCACTAATTAAGAACAGGTCGCGCATCTAGATATCCTTTGGCTGCGATGGGGTCGAACAGAGACCTGCAGGGTTGGATTGCCGTTTAATAAAGTCATTAAACTGCTCAATAACCAGATTGATGTCAGAGTTACGCGATTTTTCGTGACCCTCGGCAATGGTTTTTAGCATCATGTTGGAGATATCTTCGGAGAAGTGTTCGATATCTTTGTAATTTTTATGTTCACTGATCAGATTAAGATCGGTCACGAAGTCATGGATTGAAACGTTGTTAAAACTTAGGGTTTTTTCGTACAGGGCCTTTCTAAAGGCATTGAACCTCATACTAGCGTTACCCTGAACATAGTTAAGGTATGACATCGGCGGGATTACCAGATCAAATTGTACTCCCGGGTTGGCTGCTAAAGCGGGTAGCAGGTAAGTATCGATGGCGGTGTTGAAATCGGGTATCGGTTTGATCTCATTGCTCGTCTTGATCGAACTGCAGTAATGGTTAACTAAGTGGGCCCCGTCAAATTTATTGGCCTGTAGCGCAGCCCAGGAATTTAACGTATCCAGATCCCGATAACCTTTCCCCATCAGGTTCTTAGCAGAAATCCACAGTGTGTCGATTGAAAACAGGTAAAAAAAGTGGGTTTTAAAACCTGACCGATAAAGAAAATCTGGAAACTTTCCGCCAGAGATAAGATTTTGATTCTCACCTGAAAAAGATTTGTAATTGGCTTCCCAGATGACCCGCTTTAGCGATTTTTCCTCTAATGATCTCTTAACGACCTGGGACTGCTCCCATGCAGATGATCCGCTGATTGCAAGGTTGATACTTTTAGAGTTAGTAAATTGATCGAAATAGGATGCTCTGTAGTTTTCAGTGTGCGACGTACCTATGAAAACCGTATCGAAATCATAATTTTTTATTAAACCGGGTATCTGATAACGCTGGTTTTGAACAAAGAGCGGATCGTTATTTTTCCTATATAACTGAATAGGGTCGATTGTGAAATTGGTGCCCGCTAATAGCGTTACCCAAAGTAAAGAAAATAGAATGAAATGTGTTAATGCGTTTTTTGTGAACATCATAAGCCTAAAACTGAAAGTAGAGAAATTCACTGACTTTATTCATCGACGCCAACGAAAAAATAAGCAGACCCGATACCGCAGCTGAAAGCCCCAAGTTTAGTTTGGTTAGCGATAATTTGAGTCTGTGGGTCTCCACACGCTGCTGGATACCATCGATAAACTCTTGAGTGTTGGGGCACATGAAAGTGATCAGGGCACAAATCATAATCATGGCATACGCCATCAACGGCTCAGAAATAATGGGTAATGGGGCGCTTGATAAACCATGGTTTAGCAACGAGTCGAGGTTGATACTGGCTGCATAGATGATATATGCACCGGAAAAGGTCTCTGCCCTGAACAATACCCAGGCTAGGATAACCGCCAAGAAGGTCAGGGCCACGCTAAGTATGTTGAGTAAGCGGTTATTAGAAGCGTTAAGGTTCAAAGCATTTTTAACGTAGGCGGTACAATGGTTAATGATAAGGTAGATGCCGTGGAGTGCACCCCAAGCAACAAAGTTCCAACTGGCGCCATGCCAGAGGCCGCCGAGTAACATGGTCAGGATTAAATTAAGATAGCGCCTGAAGGGGCCTTTGCGGTTTCCGCCAAAGGTGAAGTACAGGTAGTCACGTAAAAAGCGCGATAGCGTCATGTGCCAGCGGTGCCAAAATTCCTCGATCGATCTGGCTTTGTAGGGTGAGTTAAAGTTTGCAGGCAGATCGATGCCGAACATGCGGCCGATACCGATTGCCATATCGGAATACGCAGAAAAATCAAAGTAAAGCTGGAAGCTATAGGCCAGAATTGCAATCCATGCCTCTACCATCGTGATGCTATTGCCTTGATCGGCGGCAAAGAAAATGGGGGTGGCATACAGGGCAATGGTGTCGGCAATGATGACCTTTTTGAACAGTCCGATACAAAATTGTAGCAAGCCCTTCCAGAACATATTGTAGTCGAAAAAGGCTTTCATCTTGTCCATAAATTGAGGAAGCATCTCTTTATGATGGACGATTGGACCAGCAATGAGTTGAGGAAAAAAAGTTATGAACAGACAGTAGTGCGAAAAACTATACTCCTTTGCTTCGTTTCTATAACAATCGATTAGGTAGGCAATCTGCTGGAAGGTAAAAAACGAGATGGCCAGGGGAAGTAATATGTGTAAATTACTAAATTCTAACCCCGTGAGTGTTTGAACGTTTTCAATAAAGAAATTGGCATATTTGTAATACCCCAATCCCGCGAGATTAAGAACAATTCCTGTTGTAACTAATGCTTTGCGTGCACCTAGGGTTTTATACTTAATGAGTCCGTAACCAATGCTGTAGTTGATGCTGATTGACACAATTAATATTGCGAGGTACTCAACTTTCCAATAAGCGTAATAAATAATTGAAGCTACAACGAGCACAATGAGTGATGCTTCTCTGCCTAGGGCTCGTCTTGAAAGGTAGTAGGTGAGAAGTGTTACGGGTAAAAACAAAAAAACAAAAATATAAGAGTTGAATAACATCGTTATTTATCTTCGGCTTTAGTTTTCGACGGGTTCGCTATCCTATCATCCACTTGCCACGCCCAATAGATCACAGCGAAAATCAAACTGTTAAAGAGTAAAAACAAGATATTGTTGATCATTTTTTCACCGTCACTATTATAACTGCCTTTGTATAATTTTTATTATTGATATAGGGTGAAGAATATCAGCTAACATTCAAACGGGGCTCGATGTTATGTTGCTTTTAACATAACGATATTTTCCAGACTTCTCAGGTAAGATTTTATCTACCTCTTTTACGTGAACGGTTACCGACAGCCCCAGGCGCTGTTTAATCCCATCGATGACGGTCTGGCTAACAGAATCACTCAAGGGGGGCTCTTTTACGGCGACCTCAACGCAGGTTTGCTCTAGGGATTCTTGCGTAATTTTAAAGGCTTTAATGCCTGGTATTTCGCGTAGTACATAGATTAACGCAAGCCCGTGCATGATCGTGCCATCCTGGGCGATGACAAAGTCGGTAGAGCGTCCTTCTATCTTCTCGAGTACCGGTAAGCCACGACCGCAGGAGCAGGTTGCGGTACTCATCGTCGCAATATCACCGGTCCGGTAGCGGATAAACGGGAATGCACTGGTTGCCATATGAGTGACTACGATTTCACCCGATTCTCCGGCTGGTAGCGGTTTACCTTCAGGATCAACGATTTCGACAATAATATCTTCAGCGCTGATATGCATACTGCCCGCTGGGCATTGATGCGCAATAAAGCCAGCATCGCGCCCGCCATAGCCATTGGCGACTGGGCAGCCAAAAACACGCTCGATACGCTCGCGTTGATGATCGTATAGTTTCTCTGAGGTGACAAAAGCCACTTTGATGCCGAGGTTGTCGAGCTGAATCTTTTGCTCCTCGGCGTGTTGCGCCAGCAGGTCGTAGACCGATGGATAGCCAAATAGCATCTTTGGGCGGCGGGATTGAATGGTGCGAATAAACGCTAGGATGTGATCTGGACTCAAATCAAAAGCAGGCAGCAGCTGCGAGCGCATTAGGCGGTCTCTGATCAACTTGATTCGATCCTGGCCATTTAGCTCGATTGGCGATCCCCAGGCGACGATCTCAGGGTCACCAATGTCGACTCCCCACCAGCGGGTAGCGCGCCATTTTGCTGCAACATCGTGACTAATGCGTTCATTATTTAGGAAAAAAATTAGTGGCGAACCGCTTGAACCACCGGTGTTGAATTGCGAAAGTCCTTGGCCGTTATCGGCTTTAAGGCGCTCTTCGTTATCTTGAATCAGTGTCTTGGTCAGTAGGGGGAGTTTGGCGAGTTTTTCGATACCGTCCACCTCAGCGAGGCGTAGGCCATGTTCGTCGAATAACTGACGATAGTATGGAACATGATCGTAGACGCTGAGTAAAAACGTTTTGAGCTTGTTCGCTTGAAGCTTCTGCAACTGTTCAGATGTTAGCCACTGGCTCTGCTCGAGTGTCTGTAGCTGGGCAACCGAGGTGTGTCCCTTGAGTCGTTCCTGTAACGGAAACAGTATCTTGCTAACCAACCTAGTGTAAAGACTCATGCGCTGTCATCCTGTGCTTGTTGGTAGACTTGAAGCAGGTCCGTTTTTACCTGTTGCCATTGAAAACGGCGGCTGAACTCAATCCCGTTTTCTCTATATCGGTGCCGTAGTTCAGGGTCTGCCAGAAGTTGCAGCGTAGCTTTAGCGATAGCCTCAGGCGACTCTAGGTCGACCAGCAACGCTGTTTCATCGTGCTTGACCAGTTTGGGGATACCCCCGGCACGGGTCGATACGACCGGCAGGCCGCTACCGAGCGCTTCGATGATCGAGTTGGGCGAATTGTCGATACGACTTGGGTTGATCATCAGATCTGCTTGGCGGTATAAACTGGCAATTTGTTGTCGGCCGAGGCGGCCACAGAATTCTATTTGTTGGATTATTCCTAGGCTTTCAGCAAGCGACTCAAGCGCTTGTTGCTCGGGTCCTGATCCGGCGATCACGAGTCGAGCGTTCGGATGAATAGTTAAAATTTCTGGCATCGCACGGATGGCTAAGTCGATACCGTAGATTGTCTCTAAGTTACGGGTAATAATTAGCAGAGGACCTGGGGTTTGATTCTGCTCGATATCCCGGCGATTAGCGGGCTGCTGTTCGGGCGGATAGAAAAGTTCCTGGTCCAGCGTATTGGGAATAATCCGGGTACTTACCTGACGTTGACTGAACACTTCTGCGAGAAACAGTGAAGGGACGGTGCAGGCGCTGGCTCGTTTCAACGTCGGAGCTACCCAGCGCCAAGAGGTTGCAAAGAAGCTTTCAGCGTGGCCGCCTCGATAGTTCAAAACGATCGGCGTACCGACCCAGTGCGCGATCCAGACTGCGGGAGCTGCGAATAGGTGCCATGACCAGCCAGAGTTGGCCAACAGGTGGGCAACATCGGCCTGTTTAAGCGCCTGGAGGAGCCTGTATAAATAAGGAATAAGCCGGAACAGGGCGCGAATGCCGCGAATTTCCCCCACCCAGACCGGGCTGTAGGGTGCATTAGTAGCCACCAATGTGACCTGTGACTGTTCCAGCCTGAGTAGCCGACAAAGCTCTGCGGTTTGGTTAGCCATACCACCCGCTGGGGGAGGCACCGGGCCTATGACGCAGACCTTGAGATCTTTAAATGGCTTCTGCGACATGGTCCACCTGCAATGAGTGGTAAATTCCGTGGTAGCGTCGCACGCTGTTAGCCCAATTTCTTTCTTGGTGAACGTAGTCTAATCCGTTGTCGATGACCGCTTGATGTTGGTCGCCGTTGCTAAAGAACTCACCGATTGCCTGAGACAACGCGTTGGCGCTGTCCGCCTCAAACAGGTAGCCATTACCTGCATGATTGATCAGTTCGCGATGACCGCCTACATCCGATGCCAGTACCAACTTACCTTGCGCCATCGCCTCCATCGGCTTGAGCGGGGTTACCAGTTCGGTCAGGCGCATCGATTTTCGCGGGTAGATCAGTGCATCAACCAAACTGTAATAGTCGCTTACTTGCTGGTGCGGTACGCGACCGGTAAAAATGACCTGGTGCTCGATACCCAGATTTTTAGCGAGTTGCTTCAAAGTGGCTTCTTGGGGGCCGCCACCGACCAGCAGCAGGCGTAGGTCGGGCAGGCTATTACGCAGCTGCTCAAAGGCCTGGATCAGGATATCCAGGCCTTCATATTCATAGAATGAACCTATAAAGCCGATGACCTGTTTATTTGTCAAATTATGGCGGTTCAACAGTTCGGTCGATTTCGTGTGTAATGGCTGAAACTGATCCAGATCGACGGCATTGGGGATGGTAGTGATGCGTTCGGCTGGGATACCCCTGGCAATGATATCGTCTTTGAGCCCTTGGCAGATGCAGGTGACCGCATCTGCGTTTTTCAGCACGTAGGTTTCCATCGCTCGGGTCAGCCGATACCTCAGGCTGCCATCGCGACAGGTACCGAGATTAACGGCGGCGTCCTCCCAGAATGCACGAACTTCATAGACCAGGGGCAGGCCTGTTTGTCGTGCTGCCTGATAGGCGGCAACGCCGTTGAGGGCGGGTGAGTGAGCATGGATAATATCCGGTTGTTCGCGCTCGATAACTTCTAGAATACGCTGTTTAAGAGCAGGGATGATGGCGAGTTGATTTAGAACGGGAAGCGATTTCCAGGGGGTACTGACCGCTGGGCTGCGGTAGAAATGCAGTCCATCGTGGGTCTCTTCTAGGTCGGCGCAGGCTCCCTGCTTAGGGCCGGTCACATGACAGGTTTTCAGGCCCTGTAGACGTTGATTGTTGAGGATGGCGCGGGTGCGAAAAGTATAGCCACTGTGTAATGGAATGGAGTGGTCAAGGACATGAAGGATTTTCAATGCGGTCACTCCGGTTCAGGCGCGTTTTTTTGCATAAAGGCGGCAAACATCATCAGGGTCCAGAGGGCTGCACTGTTATCTCGCCGTCCGGATAGGTGCTGGTCGATCAAGGTTGTTAATGTGTTTGGGTTGAACAACCCACACTCCACCATGACACCGCTCAACAGCGAATCCCGTAGTTTTTGTTGCAGTGGCCCTCGGAACCAGTTAGCCAGCGGCACAGCGAATCCCATCTTCTTACGATAGAGCACATCATGGGGCAGGTGTGGCTCCAATGCTTTTTTGAAGCAGTACTTGCCCTCGTGGCCCTGAAGTGTCGCTGTTGATTGGACGTTAAACGCCCATTCTACGAATTTATGATCCAGCAGCGGCACCCGTACTTCCAAAGAGTGCGCCATGCTAGCGCGATCAACCTTGGTCAAAATATCGCCAACCAGATAGGTTTTCATATCAATGTATTGAATTTTTTTCAGTGGATCAGTGGTGGGAGCGCTGGCTTCGTGATGGCGGAATACTTCCAGTGAACTGTATCCGTTAAGTTTTGATTTTAGCTGGTCAGAAAAGAGGGCGTTGCGCGCGTCTTGGCGCATGATCGACATGGTGTTGTGGTAGCCCTCGACGCTGTCGAAAGCCATCGATTGGAACGTAGTCTTAGCGCGTAGAAAGCGTGGTGCCCAGTCCAACTTCGGGTATACCTTGCCAAGAAAACCAAACAAAGGCCGACGCAGGGCATAGGGCAATTTGTCGCGTACCCGGTCTTCGTTGAGGTGCCAGCGGTAACGTCGATACCCCGCTAGCAACTCATCCCCTCCATCGCCGGATAGGGCGACTGTAACGTGCTTTCGTGCCAGTTCGCAGACGCGGTAGGTGGGCATGGCGGAGCTGTCAGCATAGGGTTCATCGTATAAATCGGCTAGCTTGTCGATCAGATCAAAATCATCTTGACTGACGGTGCCGCTGTGATGATTGGTCTTATAGCGATCAGCAACTATCTGAGCATATTCTGTTTCGTTAAATTCTTTGACATCGAAGCCGATGGAACAGGTATTCACCGGAGCGTCCTGCAGGTTAGACATTAGTGCTACAACAGCGCTCGAGTCAACGCCACCGGAGAGAAATGCACCCAGTGGCACTTCTGATACTAGGCGGATTTTTACTGCTTCTGTGAGCCGATCCACGAGCTCGCGCTCGGTGTCTTCTAGCGTTACAGATTCGCCACTCAGGCGGATATCCCAGTACTCTGTTGGTACGGGTTGAATCAGATTTTTCCGGTCGAGCAGTAAATAGTGGCCGGGTTCGAGTTTGAAAACATCAGCAAAGATCGTTTTAGGCTCAGGAATGTAACCAAAGGTAAAGTAATCCTCGACCGCCCGGTGGTCGATAGCGCGCGGTAGGTCGGGATGCTGCTTGAGAACTTTTAACTCCGAGCCAAAGATCAGCGTGCCGTCAGCGAGGACGCTGTAGTAGAGCGGCTTGATCCCCAAACGATCACGGGCAATAAATAGCTGTTGCTGAGTCTGATCCCAAATGGCAAAGGCAAACATGCCGCGGAAACGCTCGACACAGTTGGGACCCCACTCTTCCCAAGCATGGACGATGGTTTCGGTATCGCTGTGGGTTTGAAAAATATGCCCCTTGGTGGTGAGCTCGTCAGCCAGCTCTTGGTAGTTGTAGATCTCACCATTGAAGACGACACAAACGTTGCCATCTTCGTTAAAAAGTGGCTGGTGGCCACCCGACAGGTCGATAATCGAGAGTCGACGATGTGCAAGACCGATTCCAGGCCCATAAAAAAAGCCGTCGTCGTCTGGCCCTCTATGCGACTGTATGCCGTTCATACGGGTTAACAGGGCTTGGTCTATTTCAGTTGCATTCTGCGGCAGGAAAATACCGGCAATTCCACACATAATCCTTTAACTCTAAGTCAGTGAGTTCGGTGAATAGACAGCGCTGTAACGATCAACCATTTGTGTCAGGCTGAATTGAGTTTCTGCCGTCTGCCTAGCATTGATACCTTGAGTTGTAATTTTTTCTGCGTTCAAGGCGTACTCGGCCATGACCTCTACCAAGGCGTTAATTTGATCGCTGGGGGTCAGAGTACCGTTTTTGTCGTTTTCAACCAACTCGGAATTACCGCCGACATCGGTGGCAATAACGGGCAATCCGCTAGCGAAAGCTTCGAGTACTGTATTGGAGATCCCTTCGGCGAGCGAGGGCAGCACAAATAGATTAAAAAGCCGCATAAAGGCCGGGATTTGCTGTTGGTTACCCGCAAGCCACACCTGGTGCGACAGTGCTGCGGCTGTCATTTTTTGCTCTAAGGCTTGGCGGCATTCACCCTCACCGACAATGATTAGTCGAAGTCTGGGTGCTAAATCTGGCTGTGACTGGCACAGGGCGATAAATGCATCGGCTAACAGCCGATGATTTTTTACCGATGCCAGCCGACCTACGCAGCCAAAGATAATACTGTTGTCGCCGAGAAATCCGGTCGGAGTTTCTGCCTTATTACCCTCGGGGGTGAAACGTTCTGTATCAACGCCGTTGATAATTTGGTGACACTGTTCGGGTCGGACGTTAATCTTATCGACAAGGTATTCGGCGGATTGAGCTGACAAGGCGATGAACTCGTGAACTAGCGGTCTCAACGTTTGCTTGAGTCTGACATAGCGAGAATTAGTGCCGGCTAGATCGCTCATATCCCAGCCGTGCTCGCCATGGATACGTCGTCTGATACGGGCAAAAAAAGCCGGGATCTGATACTCCATAGTAGCCATGTTACGGGTATGGATAATATCGGGTTTCAGCCGACGCAGTACACGCCACATCGTCCAGTAATATTTCCAATCGGGGCCAGGGGCTTTATCGATAGATTCAATATGGATCGGCTGTTTAACTCGCTTGAAAAATTCGGGGTCAAAACCGTTTAAACAGACGATGCTGTGCCGGTAGTCCTCGGCGGGTAGATGGTTAATCAAATTGACGATACCGTTCTCTAAGCCGCCGGTGCCAAAATGATAAACGATATGGGTGATATGAATTTTTTTAGCCATCGCTTCTGCTTGGCTCCTGATCATTGCGTTCTAAGAAAGATGGAAGCTTGGCTAGGGTCTGCTGCCAGTTAAACTGGGCTTGAAGCCAATGCCGGTTAGCCTCGGAATGGCCCTCGGGGTTACGGATTAGGCTATCACAGGCTTGGATAAAGAGATCTGGATTGTCAGCTATTTTTACAGATAGCTGAGGATGCAGTGGGATCCCCTCCATAGCCATGCCCGTTGCTACGACAGGCTTTGCCATGGCCATCGCCTCTAAGACCTTATTTTGTATTCCTCGTGCTATCTGCAGCGGTGCAACGACATGCAATGCCTGATCTATATAGGGGCGGACATCTTCGACTTTGCCGGTCACGACCACACGCTCAAGCTTGCTGAGCTGGTTTACCGCAGTACTGGGATTTGATCCTACGATAAAAAAACTGAGCTCTGGGTGCCGTACTGACAAGCTAGGCCAGACCCGATTGCAGAACCAGGCGACGGCATCCTCGTTGGCCCAGTAATCCATTGCCCCGGTAAATACGATGAACGGAGTGGGATGCACTCGGGGGTGATCTTTTACTGACTGTGGATCGAAGTACTGGCTGTTAACGCCGTTGTTAAAGTAGTCGACTTTAGTTGCCAGTTGTTGGGGGATGAGGGATCTAAATAACTCGGCTTCTTTTTCAGATACAAACAGGCTTTTATTAAAGCGCTCGGTGATGGCTTGTTCATAGCGCAACAGCAGTCGTTGTTCGCGCTGGTATATCCAACGGCTGAGTCCGGTTTTTTTCTGGGCATACTGGGCCCATTTATCCGAGTCGACATCCACGAAGTCGATAACACGGGTCGATGATTGATAGGGCTCTGCCTCAACGAACTGCGCCATCGCACCCGAAAAAACCATGATCTGGTTGATCTTATGTTGCGACACTGTGTGCTCAACCCATTTTTGCAGTCTATTCGAACTATATAGGGTGAGTGTGACCGGTTTCGCCTGAATAAGCGCCAGTGCTGCCTTTAGGTACCGCTGTGATCGTGTAAGCGGTAGGCAGATTAGGGAGGCGCAGAGGGGTCGTAGTTTTTCGATATATTGCTCGTCATCAGGGTCATCAATAAAGCACCCTAGATGGACATCGTAATGCGTGCAAAGCTCAAGCAGAAGATGATAGGAGCGGATTTTATCGCCCTTGTTGGGCGGGTAGGGTATACGATGTGCTAAGAACAGTACCGAAGGGCGCATCCATTCATCTCGTGGCTTAAACTGCAGTATGTCAATAATAAAGGATCAGGGCGCAGAGCAGGATTTTTTCTGTTCTTAATCGATGAAATGATAAGGCTTTTCATGCGTCATCGGGGTAAAAAAGTTAAGATAGGGTTCGATTTAGCAGGAGTAAACCGTTTTCATGTCGGTAGTCGAGCAAAATGATGAGCCCGTTCCCTCATATAAGGTCGTTCCTATACTCGCCGGAGGTGGCACGCGGCTACCTGCCCACATTGGTATTCTGACAGCGTTGCAGGAACTGGATATCAAGTTTGACCATCTAGTGGGGGTTTCCGGCGGCAGTATCGTTGCTGCACTTTATGCCGCTGGGCACTCTGTCGAGGCGATCAATCAGATTGCGATGGAAACCGATTTTAGTCAGTTTCTGAGTCAATCACTGTTTAAGCTGTTACGCAGTGGCGGTTTATCGTCAGGCGATCGTTTTGAAGCTTGGATAGATGAGAAGCTCAAAGGCGTGACGTTTAACGAGCTGGCCTATAATTTTCATGTAGTCGCGACCGATGTTAGAACCGGTCAGCCGGTGATCTTCGATAAGACCCGAACGCCTGATCTGAAAGTCTCTGCTGCAGTGCGTTTTTCAATGTCTATCCCGATTTTATTCAGTTTTAAACCCTTTAAGGAACACCTGTTGGTTGATGGCAGTATTCTTTCAGAAGAAGCGCTGCAGCGAGACTGGAGCGGTCGAGGTGACCCCGTGGTTTGTTTCAGATTGCGAAGCGCTCAGAGTGTCGTCGCCAACAAGAAGCAACCGCTGATCCCTCTGAAGCAATACCTATCAATGCTAATTCGCACCTTTATGACGACGATGTCGCGCGAGTACATCAGTGACTCCTTCTGGCATTCGACGATAGTTGTGCACACCGGAACGATTTCACCGATCGAGTTCAAATTGACCAAAGAGCAAAAACAGCAGCTGTTTAAAGCGGGCTACGACACCACAACCCGTGTGGTGCCGCTGAAATTGAAAAATACCGACGCCAAGAGAATTGCTGCTGATCTGCCTTGAAGGCGCTTACTGCTTGTTACAAGCTTGTTGCACTATATCGAGATCGACCATCCTCCCCCAGTGGAAATCTTGTAACAACTGCCTCAATCGGGGCTCGGTTTTGTTCAGATTTATATAATGCCGGAAACGTGACTTGAGTGAAGCGCCTTCGATTCTGGGCTGTTCTGGGTCGAGTTCCCAGGGGTGTAGATAGAACACGGCAGGGTCATTAAGCTGTTTGGATGCCCGCTGCATCAACCATTTAAACAGCGGGTAGGGGTAGAGTCGAAAATAGCCGCCACCGGCACAGGGGATACGACGGCCGAGCAGCTCGCAGGTGGTTACTGGAATCTCTAAAAGTCCGTTATCCCAATAAAAAGGTGTTCTGGCTGCATCAGGGTAGCCATAGAGGTCATGTGGCACGGGGTTGATACTGGAGCTGTAACGGTAACCGGCATCAAGCAGCTCATCAAAGGTCCAAGGGGTCTGTTCGGAAAAGGAAAAGCTCGGCGCGCGGTAGCCTTTAACTTCCTCGCCAGTCAGATCTTCGAGCAGCTGCTTGGCAGAGCGAATATCCTCTTTAAACTCAGCTTGGCTAAGCAGGTTGATGCGCTGGTGATTGTAGCCGTGGCTGGCAATCTCGTGACCAGCTGCGGCGATTTTCTTGATCATCGTGGGGTAGCGTTCGGCAACCCAGCCTAAAATGAAGAACGTGCCCTTGATGTTGTGGGCCTCCATCAGGTTTAGCAGGATGTCTGTATTTTTTTCAACTCGACAGCTATAGGATGGCCAGCGATGCTGGGGGCACTGGCCCTCAAATGCTGAGACTTGAAAGTAGTCTTCGATATCTATGCTGATAATTTTTTTCATCTAAAACAAGGCATAAAAGTAGTCGCTAGAGTTATTATTGATCAAATATTTAGGGTATCGCAATGTACTGGTGTTTCATAGCGCAAACGGTCATAGCGTGCAATGACGTCTGGATCGATTCTCAGAGAGACTAATGATGTTCAACTATGAAGACGCTTTTTCCAGAAATATTGGCTGGGTAACTGAAGCAGAGCAGCAGCAATTACGCAGTGCCTGCATTGCTATTGCCGGAGCGGGAGGGGTCGGTAGTGCTCACGCCTTGACGCTAGCCCGTTTAGGTATTGGAGCTTTCCAGTTGGCTGATTTCGACAAGTTTGATGTGCATAACTTCAACCGGCAGGCAGGCGCTTTCATGTCTACCGTAGGGGAGCCCAAAGTTGAAGTGATGGGACGTATGGTAAACGATATCAACCCTGAGGCAGATGTCAGGTTGTTTACTGAAGGGGTTAATAAAGACAATGTAGCAGCGTTTTTGGAGGGGGTTGATCTCTATGTCGATAGTTTGGACTTCTTTGCACTGGAGGCTAGAAAACTCATTTTTTCCGAATGTGAAAAACGCATGATTCCAGCAGTCACTGCTGCGCCACTAGGGATGGGGAGTGCTTTTCTCGCATTTATTCCCGGCCAGGGAATGACTTTTGAAGAGTATTTTAGGCTTGACGGTTTGAGTGAGAACGATCAATTAGTTCGGTTTCTGGTCGGCGTGGCACCGACAATGTGGCAGCGACACTATCTGGTAGATCCAACCCGGGCCGATTTTCAAGGTAAAAAGGGGCCCTCAACGGCTATGGCGGTTGACTTTTGTGCTGGAGTTGCTGCTACAAATGTCTTGAAGATCATTCTGAAAAGAGGGCGTGTGATTACCGCACCAAGGGGAATTCATTACGATGCATACCTCAATCGCACCAAGATTACTTGGCGGCCATGGGGGAACCTCAATCCGATCCAGCAACTGGCCTTTAGAGTCGCCAAGTCAATTGTGTTGGGCAAGTGAGTCGTATCTGGGGCTTTATCTGTGAGTGCGTGCCGCAATCATCATTCGCCCTTTAGTATGATATACCCTGTGCACATGCCACGCATCAGGGTGTCTTATGCGGGCAAGCTAAGATCTACAGTGGAATTGGTTAATTGATATGGGCATAGAGATTGAAAGGTATTGAGTGTCATTTTTTTTTACACTCTGGTTTTTGTTTTCTGTTATTGGGATTGATTTATAAATAATATCATAGTCTTGCGTATGTTGGCCTGATGATTGCTTTTAGCTTCTGTAGAAAGCAAGTCGCTAATCAATAGCAAGAAAGGATGATCACATGAAAAAATTAACAGTAGCGTGTGCTGTAGCAATGGTAACGCTTTCGGGCGCTGCGAATGCTAAGGTCACCATCAGTTTTGGCGAAGATATTTTCTTTGATTTAACCACAGTGGTTGCGGTTACTGCCCCGGCTTCCGCATACGACAGGTGCTTCGGGCCTGGACTTACCCTCTGTACCGGTGCAAATGACGCAGATCTGAAAACAGGAGTTTTTGACGATATCGGCTTCACCGGAATGCTGGCTACGTCCATCTATGATTTCTCTGATAATTTGGTAACTGGGCAGTTTTTTGATACCAATAAGGCCGCTGAGCTGGCTGCAGCAGGTATCCCGTCAACGCCTGAAACCCTGGCGGCAGTTATTGCCGATGGCCCAGGTGGTGCTAATGCGACGACGCTATCTTTGGTTACCCCTATCCACCCAACCCAGGTGGATATTGATGGTTTGAATCCAATCTCTGATTCTAATCTCGGTGCCCCTGGCGCTGATGATGAAGGTTTCGGATCTACTTGGCATATAGATACGGAGTTTCGTATCGATGGTGTTCTGGGGGCGGTGCTTCCCGATTATCAAAGTGGCTCATTTAACTTGATTTTTGATGACGGAGTTGCTCCTGCTTTCTCTATTTTGACCGCTACCTTTGAGCGTGACATTGTCGGTCTGGCAGCCAACGGCGTTACTGCGACGGCTGAATTGTTCTTCAATATCGATTTTGCATTTGCAGGACTTTTTTGGCTTGATGACGGCGTGAATCCAGCGGTTGATTTGTCCACCGTTGCCGGTGTTGACCCTACCACGGGGCCAGAGCTTAGAGTCGCGTTTAATGTTGACCCTGCAACACCTACCGCAGATCAGCTAGGGTATGTAACAAGTGCAGCTTCATTTGTTGATGAAGGGGCGGCTGCTGGTCAAGCAGATAAGGTTGTGATCAGACAGACAACGCTGGATGGTTCGGCTCAGATTCCATCAATCCCAGAGCCCGGAACACTGGCGTTGTTCGGATTGGGACTCGTCGGATTAGGTGCAGCGGCTAGTCGTAAAAAAGCCTAAGCCTTGGTAGTGAGTAT
>CAXBEA010000044.1:0-32723 GCA_963974645.1 uncultured Neptunomonas sp.
AATCGCCGCGCAACGATGCATTGGGGCCGACATAGCACTCCGGGCCGACCACCACATCACCGATCAAAACCGCACTGGGGTGAACAAAGGCACTGGGATCTACGACCGGAGTCACACCATCGATACTGTAAACCTGCATAGCCATCTCCTTGCTGCCCCGAACGTTGTTTGGGGGCGGTTATTCATTGACCAATATAATGCGCCAATTGGATACAAAAATAAATATGACAATTAGCATTCTGTGTCGTATCTTGGGGATGGCTGCTGAAGACAAGCTCATCCAGCACTACGTCACACTTACTTAAAGAGGCGCCAAATGCCCACCTCAACATCGTTGCTAGATCATCTTGGAACCCTCAGTACCCTGAAAATATCCGTTCCGGATGAGGGCGTGCTGACGGTTCAACTGCACCGCCCCGAGGCGCTTAATGCGTTGAATAATGCGCTGCTCGGAGAGTTGGCTGAGGTGCTGGATTGGGTTCAGCGGGAGGCACAGGTGCGTGCAGTGGTGGTGACTGGTTCGACGAAAACCTTTGCCGCCGGTGCTGACCTGCGGGAGATGGCCACCCTGGATGCGGTTGCTGTACTCCAGGATCCGAGAGCCGAGCTGTGGCAGCGAATCCAGCGTTTTAACAAACCCCTGATCGCGGCAGTGAACGGTTTTGCCCTGGGTGCCGGCTGCGAGTTGGCGATGCAGGCGGACATTATCATTGCCGGGGATAACGCCCAGTTCGGCCAGCCCGAGATCAAGCTGGGGATTATCCCGGGCGCGGGCGGGACCCAGCGGTTGATCCGCGCGGTGGGCAAATCCCTGGCGATGCAGATGGTCCTCAGCGGCGAGCCGATCGGTGCCCTGCGGGCGCAGCAGGCCGGGCTGGTTTCTGAGGTGTGCATCCCGGAGTTGAGTCTCGAACGTGCGCAGCAGGTCGCCCGGCAGATCGCCCGTCATGCACCCTTGGCGCTGCAGCAGGCGCGCGAGTCATTATTAAAAGCCTTTGATACCGATCTGACCACCGGGCTGCAGTTCGAACGCAAAGCCTTCACCCTGTTGGCGGCAACCGCCGATAGAAACGAAGGGATCGCCGCCTTTATCGAGAAACGCCGGCCTGTTTTTATAGGTAGATAGCAGCGGTAAATAGCAGCGGTAAGTAGCTTAACGCGGGAACGTGCGTTTCCGACCCCGTCACGATAACCATGGTTATCAGGCATAAATACCAGGGAAAAAGATCATGACCGAGCAGAGTACCTCTTTCGAACCGCTACACTTTGAAACCATCCAATTTGAGATCAGCGCTGGGGTGGCGGTGCTGAGGCTCAATCGCCCCGAGAGTCTGAACAGCTTCAATGGGCAAATGCACCAGGAGCTGCGTCAGGCCCTCAAACGGGTGCACAAGGATCCGGCGGTTCGCTGTCTGTTGTTGACCGGCAACGGGCGGGGGTTCTGTGCCGGTCAGGACCTGAGCGACCGCAGTGTCGCCCCCGGTACCGAAGCTCCCGACCTGGGTGAGTCGATCGAGAAAAATTACAACCCGTTGATCCGGAGTCTGCAGCGGCTGCCGCTGCCGGTAATCTGTGCGGTTAACGGCGTCGCGGCCGGAGCGGGAGCCAATATCGCGCTGGCGTGCGATCTGGTGCTGGCGGCCAGGTCAGCCAGTTTTATCCAGGCGTTTTGTAAGATCGGTTTGATTCCCGACTCCGGTGGCACCTGGACGCTTCTCCATGCGGTGGGTCGTGCCCGGGCGATGGGGCTGGCGCTGCTCGGTGATAAGATCCCTGCAGAGCAGGCGCAGCAGTGGGGCATGATCTGGCAGATGGTCGAGGATGACGAACTCCAGGATCGGGCCCTGCAGCTCGCGACTCAGCTCGCGACTCAGCCCACCACTGGCCTGGCGCTGACGAAGCGGGCCATCAATGCGGCGGCGACTAACACCCTGGATCAGCAGCTTGAATTGGAGCGTGAGTTGCAGACGGTAGCCGGGCGCAGCGACGACTATCGCGAAGGGGTGGCGGCGTTTATGCAAAAACGTCCGCCCTCGTTCAAAGGCCATTAACGGCTGCACGGATGTAAACAATCTAGTGCTTCCATCTGTACTCACTAACTCACTAACTCACTAACTCACTCTCAGGGACCGCTAACCTCATGAGCCAACTCCAGCAGCAGACGACGACAGACAGGTTGAATCCCCAGGCGGTGATCGGGGTGATCGGTGCGGGCACCATGGGGGAGGGGATCGCCCAAGTTGCCGCCGCGGCCGGCCATCCGGTACGGCTGTTTGACCTGCAGCCGGGTAGTGCCCTCAAGGCGCTAGAACGGATGGCCGCCGGTTTGGCCCGGCAGGTTGAGAAAGGGCGGATGAGCGCCGAGCAGCGGGATGCGTTGCTGGCGCGGATTCAGCTGCTCGATAGCTTGCAGCAGTTGGCGCCTGCGCAGCTGGTGATCGAAGCCGTGGTCGAGCGCCTGGAGGTTAAGCAGCAGCTGTTTGCCGAGCTGGAGTCGATCTGTGGCGCCGAGGTGATTCTGGCCTCCAACACCTCCTCAATCTCGCTGACGGCTATCGGCAGCACTCTGCTGCGGCCTCAGCGGCTGCTCGGGATGCATTTTTTTAATCCCGCTCCGGTGATGAAACTGGTGGAGGTGATCAGTGGTTTGGAGACCGATACCCAGGTGGCCGAGTCGGTCTATCGGCTGGCTGAATCCTGGGGTAAACAGGTGGTGCATGCCCAGTCCACCCCGGGGTTTATCGTCAATCGGGTGGCCCGACCTTTTTACGCCGAAGCGTTGCGGATCCTGCAGGAGGGTGGTGCCGATAGCGCCACTATCGATGCGCTGATCAGGGACGCGGGTGGCTTTCGGATGGGGCCGTTCGAACTGATGGACCTGATCGGTCAGGATATCAACTACGCCGTCAGCTGTTCGGTGTTTAATGCCTACTACCAGGATCCGCGTTTTAAACCCTCGCTGATCCAGCAGCAGCTGGTCGATGCGGGTCTCCTAGGGCGCAAGTCCGGGCGCGGTTTTTATGATTACCGTCCCGCTGCGGAACAGCCGCTAGCCATCCAGGCCAAGCCGCAACCGGCCCCTGCGAGGATCAGCGTCGAAGGCGATCTGGGGCCGGCGCAAGCACTGCTCGAACGGATTCTGGCGGCGGGTATTGAGGTGCGCCGAGTGCCGGGTGAAGGGCTGGAAAGTAGCGGCCTGATCCGCGTCGGCAGCGCCGTGCTACTGTTCTGTAATGGCGAGCTGTCCAGCACCAGAGCGTTTGACTGCGGTGAGCCGGGTCTGATTCAGTTTGACCTGGCGCTGGACTACGCCCAGGCCGAGAGGATCGCGCTGGCCCCTGCCGATCAGGCCGACGCGAGCGCTATCACTGATGCTGTCGGGCTGTTTCAGGCGGCAGGTTTTGCCGTCAGTTTGATCGACGATATCCCGGGAATGGTAGTGATGCGCACCCTCTGCATGCTGGCTAACGAGGGCTTTGATGCGGTTAACCAGCAGGTGTGCAGCGAAGCGGCGGTCGATATCGCGATGCAGGGCGGGGTTAACTATCCCCGTGGTCCGCTGGCGTGGGCCCGGAGTCTGGGGCTCAGGCGCTGTCTCGGGGTGCTCGATAATCTTGCTGCCGTCTATGGCGAGGAGCGCTATCGAGCCTCGCCGCTGTTACGGCGTCAGGCGGTTGCAGAGGCGGTTGCAGAGCAGCCAAAAGCGTCAGGAGAGGGGCAATGAGTTCGATGGATCTAATCCAAGATGAGCAGCAACTGGCAGAGGCCTGCGCTCGGGTGATGTATCAGGGTGATCAGGCATCGCAGGCGCTGGGTATCCAGGTGCTGGAGGTCGCGCCCGGACGTGCCAGGCTGAGCATGCGGGTACGCGAGGATATGCTCAACGGGCACCGAAACTGTCACGGCGGGATGCTCTTCACCCTGGCAGACTCGGCATTTGCCTACGCGTGCAACAGCTACAACCGCGCCACGGTTGCCAGCGGTTGCAGTATCGATTACGTGGCTCCAGGCTGTGCAGGCGATACCCTGATCGCCGTCGCTGAGGAGCGACAGCGTAGCGGTCGCACCGGTGTCTATGATGTGTGTATCTATAACCAACAGCAGCAACCGCTGGCTTATTTTCGTGGCAAATCCTACCAGGTCCGGGGCGCGCTGCTGCCCGAAAGCGACCCAGCCACGCCCAGCTCGGTTTAACCCGCCACAGAGATCTCCCCTGCGGTCACTGGTGTCACTGCCGCTCAGGCTGTGGGTCGGAATTTATTCCGACAGCGGCGCGGCCAGCGTCGGGTTGAAACCCGACCTACAGGGCTGTGGAACTCCTGCTTCTATGTCTCCCTGGTCTATACTTTGAGTGGATATTAAGTGACACGTTATTATTCTATTGACTTGATATTGCGTGTCAGTTTAAAGTGATTTATCGCACATCTGTGCCGGCTGGTGTTTGACGGCGTTGAACGCGCTTAAATGCCAGCGCAGGCGAGACCTATAACAATAACCTGGCGGAGGCTGCTGGCTATGACGGCTCAAGAACAGAACTTCATGCGCAAGATTGAGGCCGATGAGAAAATTGAACCCAAGGACTGGATGCCGGATGCCTACCGTAACAACCTGATCCGGCAGATTTCGCAGCATGCGCACTCGGAAGTGATCGGCATGCAGCCCGAGGGTAACTGGCTGACCCGCGCACCCTCACTGCGCCGCAAGACCGTGCTGCTGGCCAAGATCCAGGACGAGGCGGGGCACGGTCTCTATCTCTACAGTGCCACCGAAACCCTGGGTATTTCACGGGCCGAGATGATCGAGGCGCTGCAAACCGGCAGTGCCAAATACGCCTCCATCTTTAATTATCCCACCCAAACCTGGGGCGATGTGGGTGCCATCGGCTGGTTGGTGGACGGGGCGGCGATCTGCAATCAGGTGTCGCTGCAACGGACCTCTTACGGCCCCTACGCCCGAGGGATGATCCGCATCTGCAAGGAAGAGAGTTTTCACCAGCGCCAGGGCTACGAATTGATGCTCGAGTTGGCCCAAGGCTCTGCGGCGCAGAAGGCGATGGCGCAGGATTCACTCAATCGCTTCTATTGGCCGGCGCTGATGATGTTCGGCCCGCATGACACCGACTCCGCCCATACCGCCCGCTCGATGCAGTGGAAGATCAAGCGCGAGACCAACGATAACCTGCGGCAGAAATTTATCGACCAGACCGTGCCGCAGATCGAGTTTCTAGGGCTTGAGCATCCGGATAAGGCGCTGCAATGGAATGAGGCGCGCGGCCATTTTGATAGCGGTGAGATCAACTGGGACGAGTTTTACGCCGTGGTCAACGGTGATGGCCACTGTAACCGTCAGCGTATCGAGCACCATGTTCGGGCGCACGAAGAGGGTGCCTGGGTGCGCGATGCGATGACCGCGTATCACCTGAAAAAGAGCGCCAAAACACAATCCAAGAACACTAGCGTGGCCTAAGGCAAAGGAGAACTGCTCATGATTTCCGAAAAACTTGAACTGTTTGAAGTGTTTATTCGTTCTAAACGCGGCTTGGACCATAAGCATATCGGTAGCCTGCACGCCCAGGATCCTGAGCAGGCGCTGGAGTATGCCCGGGATTGTTATACCCGGCGTAGCGAAGGGGTCAGTATCTGGGTGGTCCGGTCGGCGGATATCTGCGCCTCGCAAGAGGATGATGCCGAGAGCTTCTACGATCCTTCTGACGACAAGCCCTATCGTCACGCAACCTACTACCAGTTGCCCGATCCTGTTAACAATATGTAGTCTGTGGAGGACCTATTGATGAATGAATCACTATCACCACAGCTAGAGCCACAACCACAAACACAAACACAACTACAACTACAACTACAACAAGCCACCCTGGAATACGCCGTTCGCCTGGGTGATGACGCCCTGGTGCTGGGGCACCGAATCTCGGAGTGGGTCAGTTACGGTCCCTTTCTAGAGGAAGATATCGCCTTCGGTAACGTGGCGCTGGACTACATTGGCCGGGCGAGAATGTTCTACAGCTATGCTGCGGAACTGGCGGGTGAAGGTAAGAGTGAAGATGATTTTGCTTATACCCGCAACGAGCGGGAATTTTCCAATCTGCTGATTAACGAACTACCCAAAGGGGATTTCGCCTATTCTCAGGTACGGCAGTTGTTGGTCGATGTCTACGCCAGTCTGTTTTTAACCCAACTGCTGACGTCCAAGGATGCCACTCTGGCGGCCATCGCGGCCAAGGCGATCAAGGAAACTCGTTACCACCAGCGGCGTAGCCGCGACTGGGTCTTGCGCCTAGGCGATGGCACCGAAGAGAGTCAGCGGCGGACCCAGGCAGCGCTCGATAGCCTCTGGGGCTACAGTCACGAGCTGTTCGAGCTGGATGCGTTGGAGCAGCAGTTAGCAGACGCTGGGATCGGCGTCGATGTTAGCGCATTGCGCGCACCCTGGCATGCCCGCGTGACCGAGATCCTGACCGAGGCGACGCTGGTGGTTCCCGAGGATGGCTGGAAAGTCCGGGGTGGACGCCAGGGCTACCATACCGAAAACCTGGGCCATCTGCTGACCGAGCTGCAGTTCGTGCATCGATCCTACCCCGGCTGTAAGTGGTGAGCGCCATGAAATCGATCTCTTTGATGCCAACAGAGCAACAACAACTACAGGCCGAGTGGTGATTGTTATGGAGCCGATCTCATTGATGCCAACCGAGCAGTACCAACGCCAGCAACAGCGGCAACAGGCCGATGTGGCCGCGCTCTGGGATATTCTTGATGCGGTCAAGGACCCGGAAGTTCCTGCGCTAAGTATCTGGGATCTGGGGGTACTGCGTGCGGTGAATTTGGAGCAGGGGCGGGTGCGGATCACGATTACCCCCACCTATTCCGGCTGTCCGGCGATGGATACCATCCACGCTGATATCCTGGCGGCCCTGGCGGCAGCCGGGATTACTCAGGTGCAGATTAAGACCCAGCTGGCACCGGCCTGGAGCAGCGAATGGATGTCCGCTAAAGGCCAGCAAAAACTCCGCAACTACGGTATCGCACCACCCGAAGACGGTGACAACGATGCAGAGGGTTTGATGCCTCTGGCCAACGTACGCTGCCCCCATTGTGGTTCACAGGATAGCCAGTGCATCAGCGAATTTGGATCCACCGCCTGCAAGGCGCTGTTTCGCTGTAATAGCTGCTGCGAGCCCTTCGATTATTTCAAAAGGATATAGCTGCCATGATGTCGGATACCCATTTTTACCCACTAACGATCACCGACGTACAGCCTGAAACCGATAGCGCGATCAGTGTCACCCTGGGAGTGCCAGAAGCACTACAGTCGAAGTTTCGATTTGTTCAGGGTCAGTTTCTGACCCTCAAGGCTGAGGTCAAGGGCAAAGAGATGCGGCGCTCCTACTCGATCTGTTCGGGGGTCAACGATAGCCAGCTGCGGATCGGTATCAAGCGGGTCGAGGGCGGACGGTTCTCCAATTTTGCCAATGATAGCTTTAAGGTTGGCGATACCCTCGAGGTGATGCCGCCGCAGGGCGAATTCTATACCGAGCTCAACCCGGCTAACGCCAAAAACTACATGTGTATCGCGGTCGGCAGCGGTATTACTCCGATCCTGTCGATCCTCAAAAGTGTGCTGGCCATCGAACCGGACAGTCGGGTCACCTTGCTGTACGGTAATCCCAGCAGCAATACGCTGATGTTCAAAGACGAGCTGAGCTTCATCAAAAATCGTTATCTGGAGCGCTTTCAGTGGATCAATATCATGGGGGTCGAGGATCAGGGCGCGGATCTGATCAACGGTCGTATCGATAACAAAAAAGGCTATGCGCTGCAGAAAAGCAAACTGATCGATATCCGTGCTACCGACGAAGCTTTTATATGCGGGCCGGAAGCGATGATGGCCGAGGTCTCGCGAGGGTTCCGGATGGAGGGGCTGAGCGAGAGCCAGATTCACTACGAACTCTTTGCCACCTCGGCCTCCGATGCGCAGGCGATGCTGGCCAAAGCGCAGCAACGCGTCGAAGCCTTTGGCGAAGCTAAGACCAGCAAGGTAACGCTCAAGGTCGATGGCCGGGCGCTCCAGTTTGATCTGGCCACGGTGGGCCAGAATGTACTCGATGCCGGTCTTGACCAGGGGTTGGAACTGCCATACTCCTGCAAGGCCGGAGTCTGTTCGACCTGTAAGTGTAAGCTGGTGGAGGGTCAGGTGGAGATGGATATCACCCATGCCCTGTCAGCGGCTGAGATCAAGGCAGGATTCGTGCTCAGCTGCCAGGCACACCCGATCTCTGATCGGGTCGTGCTCGACTTCGACCAGCGCTGAGTTATCGCTGGCGCGGTATTGCCAGGGTCATGGCTCTAGGGTCAGGCCGCAAGAACCATGATGCAAGGGTTTTTTGCTATCGCCACCCAGTAGCCGCGGCAGTCTCTCCCAAACATACGGATAAAGGTTTAGCCCGATGAAAGTACAGAGTTATGTCAACGGTGAGTGGTTCGAGGGTCAGGGTCCGGGTATCGAGGTATTGAATGCTGTCAACGGCGAGTCGGTGGGCTGGGTGTCGAGCACGGGTATCGATTTTAAGCAGATCCTGGAGCATGCCCGGAATGTTGGCGGTCCGGCGCTGAGGGCGTTGACCTTCCATGATCGGGCCAACCGACTCAAGGCCTTGGCGCAACACCTGCTGGCGGCCAAAGAAACCTTCTACCGGGTGTCGGCCTGGACCGGTGCTAGCCGCGTCGACAGCTGGGTCGATATCGAAGGTGGACTGGGAACCCTGTTTACCTATTCCAGCCTGGTACGGCGGGAGTTGGCCAATGAGACCTTTATCGTCGAAGGGCCGAGCGAACCGCTGTCTGCCAAGGGAAGTTTTGTCGGCCGCCATATCCTGGTGCCTAAAGAGGGGGTGGCGGTGCACATCAACGCCTTCAACTTCCCCTGTTGGGGGATGCTGGAAAAGATCGCGCCGAGTCTGGCCGCGGGGATGCCAGTGATCGTCAAACCGGCGACCGCCTCGGGGTATCTGACCGAAGTGATGGTGCGCGAGATCATCGCCTCGGGTCTGCTACCCGAAGGCTCTATTCAGCTGATCAGCGGCTCGACCGGCGATCTGCTGGAGCATCTTAACGAGCAGGATGTGGTGACTTTTACCGGTTCGGCCAGGACCGGGCGGATGTTGAAAACGCACCCTAATATTGTCGCCAATTCGATCCCGTTCACGATGGAAGCGGACTCGCTCAACTGCAGTATTCTGGGGGCCTCGGTCGAGCCTGGCTCGGCCGAGTTCGATATCTATATCAAAGAGGTGGTCAACGAGATTACGGTCAAAGCGGGGCAGAAATGTACCGCGATCCGGCGCGCGCTCATCCCTCGTAATAGGGTCGATGCCGTGGCCGAGGCGCTCAAGGCTAGACTGGATAAAATTAAAATGGGCGATCCGGCGCTCGAGGGCGTACGCATGGGGCCTCTGGTCAGTCTTGCTCAGCAGGCCGATGTGCGCGCTGTGGTCGCGTCACTGCAACAATCCAGCGAGTTGATCTACGGCGGCCATGAGGATTTCGAACTGATTGGTGGTGATCGGCAGCGCGGTGCGTTTTTCCCTCCCACCTTGCTCTATTGCGACGCTCCGTTGACCAGTACCGCGCCCCATGAGCTGGAGGCCTTCGGCCCGGTGTCCACGCTGATGCCCTTTGATCACATCGAGGAGGCGATCGCGCTTGCCAAGCTGGGACGCGGCAGTCTGGCTGGGTCCTTAGTAACTGCCGACAACCTTGAAGCCCGCAAGGTGATTCTGGGTTGCGCCGCCTACCATGGGCGGATGCTGGTGCTGAATGCAGATTGTGCCAGGGAGTCGACCGGCCATGGCTCGCCGCTGCCGACCCTGGTCCACGGCGGCCCGGGTCGAGCCGGTGGCGGCGAGGAGCTGGGCGGACTGCGGGCGGTCAAACACTATATGCAGCGCACAGCGATTCAGGGTCATCCGACCACCTTGACGGCGATCACCGGTGAGTTCCATCCCGGCAGCGAGCAGCGTTTGGATAGGGTGCATCCGTTCCGCAAATATTTTGAAGAGTTGCAGGTCGGCGATACCCTGAGTACCCATAGACGTACCGTCACCGAGGCCGATATCGTTAACTTCGGTTGCCTCTCCGGGGATCATTTTTATGCCCACTTTGACGAACTGGCGGCCCAGGACTCGTTGTTTGGCAAGCGGGTCGCGCACGGCTATTTCGTTATCTCGGCGGCGGCAGGGATGTTTGTCGATCCGGCACCGGGTCCGGTACTGGCCAACTACGGTATCGATAACCTGCGCTTTATCGAACCGGTCGGTATCGGTGATACCCTCCAGGTCCGGCTGACCTGCAAGCGTAAAATCAAGAAAGACCGTCGGCCTGATGATCTCAAAGCAACCGGGGTGGTGGCTTGGGATGTCGAGGTGCGCAATCAGCATCAACAGCCGGTCGCGGTCTACGATATTCTGACCCTGGTCGAGCGTAAGGAGGCGAACTGATGAGTGCGGCCATCGAGATGGATCTGCGCCAGGCTGAGATCTATCAGCACTGGACCGACGATATTGTTCGCTTTGCCGATCTGGATCGGCTCAATCATGTCAATAATGTCGCCTTTGCTACTTACTGCGAAAGTGGTCGGGTCGATTTTCTGGAGCACTGCTGGCCCGGCTGTACCGATGGTAGCGGTATCGGCTGGGTGATTGCCGAGTTCAAATTGCAGTATCTGGCCGCCGGTCACTACCCCAACCAGGTGCGGATCGGCACCCGGGTGCTGCGGCTGGGCAACAGTTCGCTGGTGCTGGGGCAGGGGTTGTTTATTGCTGGCAGTTGTTTCGCCACCGCAGAATCGGTGCTGGTCTGGGCAGATACCCGGCAGCAGACGTCGTTGCCGATGGATGAGGCGCTAAAGCAGCGGTTGCGGAGCTACCTTTGATTTGCGCATTTGGCGGTTGTGAATAAAGAGCAGCGGTTGTGAATAAAGATCAGTGGTTGTGGGTATAGAGCAGCGGTTGTGGGTATAGAGTGGCAAACGAGGATTAGAACTAATGATGATGTCTGATCAGCTTGAGTACCCTGTTGCGCAAATCCCCGAACCCGGGGTGTTGTTAGAGGTTGCCCCTGGGATTCACTGGTTGCGGATGCCGCTGCCTTTTATGCTCGATCATATCAATCTGTGGTTGCTCGAAGACGGTGACGGCTGGACGCTGGTTGATACCGGGCTGGGGTCTGACTCCGTCAAAGAAATCTGGAACAGGTTGCTGGCAGGCCCCCTGGCCGGGCGGCCCATCAAACGCATTATTGTGACCCATTTTCATCCGGATCACCTAGGGCTGGCGGGTTGGCTAAGCCGGCGGTTTGAGGCGCCGGTGTTGATGACCCAGGCAGAATTTGAGCTGGCGAGCTGGCTCCATAGTGCCTCGGGCGATACGCGATCTGAGCGGCAGCGGACGTTCTTTAGCCGCCACGGCCTGAGCCAGCAGCAGATCGAACAGCAGGCCGTAGGCGGTAACCTCTACCGCACCCGGGTGCCCGAACTGCCTGCAACCTATCAGCGGGTCCGTCATCAGGATCGATTAGCCGTTGGCGAGCATCAGTGGCAGGCGGTGGTGGGGCGCGGACACTCGCCCGAACATCTGTGCCTGTACTGTGCCGAACTCGATGTGCTGATCGCGGGCGATCAGATACTGCCCCGAATCTCCCCTAATATCAGTGTCAGTTTCCTCAACCCTGACGCCGATCCGTTGTCGAACTATCTCTCCTCCCTGGAGGATCTGCTGGCGCTGCCGGCATCGGTACGGGTGCTGCCTGCTCATGGGCGGGTGTTTCATGGGTTGCATCAGCGGGTGGCTGCCTTGCAGGCGCACCATCAGGAGCGTCTGGCGTTGTTGCTGAGCGAATGCGAGCAACCGAAAAGCGGCGCGGATGTGTTGTCTGTGTTGTTTGAGCGCAATTTTGGCCCCCATGAGCTGTTTTTTGCCTTAGGCGAGGCCGTGGCGCATCTGCATCATCTAGTGGCGAACGGCTGGCTGCAACAGCAGCAGGATGCACAGGGGATCGTGCGCTTTTCCCGCACCGCCAGCTAGTCAATTATCTAGTCGGTTATCTCGAATCAGCGCGCTGTTGTGCACGACTGCCGCCCCGGGTTGTCTTCCCGTTTCTCGGGTGCCTGGACCGCTCTAGTCGCTCCTGTTTACATCGCGTTACATCTGCCTACAACTCAGAACAATTGGTCGGAACCCTGTTAACCGCATCGGCGTAGCTTGAACGAACATCCTGCCGACCCTGAGCCGTTGCCCTGGGGATCTTAAGACAGGGGGCGCGTCCTAATTGCCAGATTCTAAGAATAATATGAGGGTGATCAACTTTGAAAACCAACAAACTCAATGGGAAAACCGGTCTGTCGCTGCCTAAAGGCGGTGTTTGGGCTATGGCTGGGTTAATGGCACTGTCGCTGCCTTCCTGGGCGCAGGAGGCTGAGCAGATTATCCGTGATCGCTGCCTGGGGTGTCACACCGAGACCGGTAATCCTCAGGCACCTTTCAGCCGGATTAGTCTGCAGCGTAAAACCCCGGAAGGCTGGGAGATGACAATCAGCCGGATGCAGACGCAGCACGACTTAACCATCGCGGCGGCTGAAAAGCGCGCGCTGATCAAATACCTGGCTGACAACCAGGGGCTGGCACCGGCGGAAACGACGGGCGTCAGGTATGTGTTGGAACAGGATCGCAATGCAGTCGAGAATCTTGCCAATGAAGCGATTGCGGCCAAGTGTGGGGTCTGTCACTCCGGTGCCCGGGTCGCTTTGCAGCGCCGTACTGCCTCGGAGTGGGAAAAACTGGTGCATTTTCATATGGGACAGTTCCCCACTATCGAATTGCTGGCCGGTGCCCGTGATCATGCCTGGTTTGAGCAGACGATTGCCACTATCGTACCGGAGCTGGCCAAGGCTTACCCGCTGGATTCGCCGCAATGGTCTGCCTGGCAGGCGGCTAAAAAATCGACCCTCAATGGTAGCTGGCGTTTGGTGGGCTGGCTGCCTGAGAAGGGCGAGTTTGATGCGCGTTTGACCGTTAAGCGCGAGGCTAACGATCAGTACAGCCTCGCGTTCAGTGGCCAGTATGCCGATGGTTCTGCATTGACAGGTAGCGGTCGGGCGCTGGTCTACACAGGCTACGAGTGGCGTGCCAACATCACCCTGGACGGGGTCGAACTGCGTCAGGTCTTTGCCGCCGCCGAGGATGGCCAGTCGCTGCAGGGGCGGATGTTCCTGCGTTCGGCCAATGAGCTGGGGGGATCGGTTCGAGCGATCAAAGAGCAACCCAACAGCTCCCATATTTTGTCTGTATCGCCCAGTTATCTGAAGCAGGGCGAGCCTACAACGATCACCCTGCAGGGCTCTCAACTGGCCGGCAAGATAGATCTGGGCGAGGGGGTCAGGGTCGTTAAGGTGCTGTCACGAAGCGCCGATAGGGTGTCAGTTATCGCCCAGGCCAGCGCTAAAGCCGCGCTGGGACCACATTCTGTCCGCATCGGTAAGGCTAAGGGGGTTTCCCTGGCGGTCTATGACCAGTTGGCCCGCGTTGAGGTGATCCCGCACGAATCGATCGCCCGTGTGGGTGGCAACGGCGGCAAGCTGGCGAAGCAGAACGTGGCGTATCGAGCCGTTGGCTATGCCGCGGGCGCCGATGGTAAACCGGGCACCGATGATGACCTGCGTTTGGGTTACATGCCTGCTAGCTGGTCGTTAAAGGCATTTGATGAGATAGCTGAAAACGATCGTGACCTCGACTACGCCGGTGTTATCGATCCCTTGACGGGGGTGTTTGTGCCGGGTGATGCCGGGCCGAATCCGGCCAGAAAGATGTCGAACGATAACGTCGGCCAGTTAGCAGTGGTTGCCACGGTGACGGATGGCGGGCAGAGCATCAGCGGTGCTAACCATCTACTGGTTACCGTGCCGACCTTTATGTTCCCGGTGATCCAGTAACGCCCATAGGTTTACCGCCTGCAAACCCAATAAGGTTCGGGTCGAGTCGACCCGCAACCCAACAATAATAAGGGGTCAATGATGGGGTCAGTCCTATCCCTGGTCGAGCCAAACCTGCATCTGCTGGAGGTCGAACAGCAGCAGATGCTGTTTCATATTCCCACCAGTGGTTTGTTTGAACTCGATGATCTGAGCCGTGATTTGATTGCGCTATTAAAGCTTGATAATCAGCTGACGGCGGCGCGGATCGAGCAATATTTTGCAGGCCACTACCCAGCGGGTCAGCTGGTCGAGGCGCTGGAAGAGCTTAAGTCTTTAAAGATCATCACCGATGACGGCAGTGCCCAGATCAACGCGGCACCGGTCAAGGTCGACCGGTTTCCGCTCAACACCGTCATCCTGAACGTTAATACCGGCTGCAACCTGAGCTGCAGTTATTGCTACAAGGAGGATCTCGATACTCCAAACAAGGGCCAGAAGATGACCTTTGCAACGGCGCTGAAATCGATCGAGATGCTGCTGCGCGAATCTCCCGATCAGGATAGCTACAACATCGTGTTTTTTGGCGGCGAGCCACTGACCAACATGCCCTTGATTCGCCAGACCGTCGCTTACTGCGAGCAGCGCTTTGCGACGCTCAGGGGCCGTGTTGATTTTAGCCTCACCACCAATGCCACGCTGTTGACCGAAGCGCTGGTGGATTACTTCGATGCCCATGCCATCGGCCTGACCATCAGTATCGACGGCCCCAAGGCGATGCACGATAAGAACCGCATTACCCTGGGGGGCAAGGGCACCTATGAGCTGGTTCGGAGCAAGGTACAGATGCTGCTGTCGCGCTATCGGGCACGCCCGGTCGGTGCCCGCGTGACCCTAACGCGGGGAGTCACGGATGTCGAAGCGATCTACCAGCACCTTTATCATGATCTCGGTTTCCACGAAGTGGGGTTTGCCCCGGTGACCTCCGGGGATATGGCGCAGTTCAATTTGTCCACCGCTGAGTTGAGCGAGGTTTTCGAAGGGATGAAACGGCTGGGTCGGCGCTATCTTGACGCTGCACGGGAGCACCGCAATACCGGTTTTGGCAATATGCATCAGCTGATGACCGACCTGCATGAGGGTAATAAGAAATCCCTGCCCTGCGGGGCCGGCGTGGCACTGCTGGCGGTGGATACGGCTGGGGGGCTGAATCTCTGCCACCGATTTAGCGGTTCCGGACAGCCGCTGTTTGGCGATATCGACCAGGGGATCGATAAAGCCGCGTTATCTAAGTTTATTGAAGCGCGCCTGGACCGTAGCGGTAGCGGTTGTGAAACCTGCCGCGTACGCAACCTCTGCTCGGGCGGTTGTTATCACGAAAGTTATGCCAAGTATGGTGATCCGGCCGCCCCGGTCTATCACTACTGTGATCTTATCCGGGACTGGATCGACTTTGGCATCGAAATTTATAGCCGAGTCATGGTCGAAAACCCCGACTTTTTTGATGCTTACGTTACTCCCAGGAGGAGTTCTTAATCATGAAACATCTCAAATCTATTAATAAAAAAGCCAAGCTGTTGGATCAGGCCACGGATGCCGGGGAGCTGGACGAAGTGGTTGCCATGCAAACGGTCGTTGGTTGTACCGGGGTAACTGATCCGGGCTGGGAGGTGGATCCTTTTGGCGGGCTGGGCTCGCTCTGTCAGCCGATGGAGTCTGACCTCTATGGCTGTGCTGATGCCTGCTGGTGGCCTGCTCAGGTGCCGGACACCATGAGCAGTCATCCCAACTGGAGCGCGGATATTGCCAAGGCCAATCAGGATTGGCGCAAGCTTGATGGTATTTTCCCGGCAGAAGACAAGTGAGGAGTAGCCCTGTGAACCTAAGCAAGCAACGGAACGCTCAAGTCAGTACCCAATTGAATACTCGATTCACCCTGGGATGCCGCAATCGCGGACTCGGCCTCGGACTGGCGGCAGCGTTGGCCGCAGCTGCGCTCTTGTCCGGCTGCTCGTCGGTGAGCCAGACGACAGCGGCAGCAACCGCCACGCCACACGAGTACCTGTTGACGGTCACCCGCCCCAATAATCTGCAGGTGATCGATATGGCAACCGATAAAGTGGTGCGCAGTTGCGATATTCCGGGCAGTTTCGGCGGCCAGATTGCGTTATCGCCAGACAATCGCATCGCTTACATCCTCAGCAACGGCATGGAGAATGTTTACGGTTTAAACATCACCACCTGTGACCTGGTGTTTTCTGCATTCCAGTCGAGCGAGGATATCAAGGTAAAAACCTTCGTCTCCCTGGCGGTCAGCACGGATGGCAAAGAACTCTATACCGTGCAGAATCCGGTCAGGCAGTTAAAAGATGAGTTTCGGGTGCTGCCGCCGGTGCTGGCGGTGTTTAATCCAGCAGACGGCCTCAATGCCAAGCCGGTCCGCAGCTTTCCGGTGGATCGACGCATCACCACCATTGCGGCGGCGGCCACTGGCGAGGTTTTCCTCGGTGGCGGAGACCTGAAGGCGATCGATCCGCAAACGGGTAAGATCCGAATGGTTAATGCGTTGCAAAGCGAGAATCGCCCCGGTTGGCTGACGCCGGACGCCTTCGCCATGTTCAATCTGGGTGAGCAGGCCAATGAATATATTCTGCCCTACGTGACGGCGCATTTCACCGACGCCAGCATGAATTTTGAAACCGCCGCCTGGTGGTGGGGGATGAACCGGGTCGATCTGGCAACCGGCATCAGTGAGCGGATGGAGTTTGCCCCGTTCGAGTTCATTATCTTCAATGTGGTGGCTGACCCGACCGATAAAAATATCGTCTACGGCTCTTTCAACACGCTGTCCAAGCATGATGTGAAGAACAGGACGGTGCTGGGGGTGAAAAATCTCGACCACACCTACTACAACATCAATATCTCCGGTGACGGTAAGCGGTTGTATATCGGAGGTGCCTCCAGTGATATTTCGATCCATGATCCTGAGAGTCTGGATAAGATCGGTAGCATCCAACTCTCGGGGGATATGTCTACCGCCGATCTGCGGGTTGCCACCCTGGTGGAATAGATCGGTAGCATCCAGCTCAAGGGGGTATGTCAACCGCCGGCCGTTTTACGGGTCGCTACCCTGGTGGAATGATTGACAGGCATAACCCGTCTTGGATAAGACGCTCAAACCCGCCACGGTTATGCCGTTGGCGGAATTTTTATCCACAGGCTGTACGTAATACCGCAATGCCGCAGGTGCATAGACGCGTAGCCGCGGCGCTATCCGAAGGAAGAGCGTTATTAATATCAACACCGATCGACCTCCCTCATGTTGACCTGGCTCAGTGCCGCCGTCACGCTGCAGCAATCCACAGGACAGCAATCCACAGGACAGCAGCCAGGGCAGCAATATACCGGGTTAGATCGTGGGCAACTAGAGTACGCGTTTGGCTGGCTGTACACCTTTGTTAAGCCGCACCGCAGGGCTATTGGCGGGTTGCTGGCGCTGTCGCTGCTGGCCTCGGCGCTGGTGCTGTTGCAGCCCTGGCTGACCAAACTGTTGATCGACGATGGTCTGATCGCCCGTGATTATAGCGCCCTGGTGAGCGTTGCCCTGTCGATGGTGCTGGTCGGGATTCTGGCTACGGGGCTGGCGGGGATCAACCGCTATCTGCATACCCGGTTGTCGGGCCGGATCCTGTTTTCCCTGCGCGAACATCTGTACCGTCATCTGCAGACCCTGTCGCCAGGGTTTTACGGCAGCCGTCGGATCGGCGACATTCTCTCGCGCCTGGACGGTGATGTGGCTCAGATACAGCGCTTTGCCGTCGATAGCCTGTTCACCGCCGTCAGCAGCGTTATCGGGCTGGTCGGAGCCGGTGCGCTGATGCTGCTGCTATCCTGGAAGCTGTCGCTGCTGGTGCTGCTGCTGGTGCCACTGGAGGTACTCTGGCTGCGCTGGATGCGGCTGAAGGTGGAGCAGGGCGCACGTGCCCTGCGCGAACGTTCGGCCGATCTCAGCTCGTTTCTGGTAGAGACGCTGCCGGCGATGAAGTTTATCCAGGCGATGGCTCAGGAAGACCGTGAAGCTAAACGCTTAAATCGGTTAGGCGAGCACTATCTTGCCGATCTGTTAAAGCTGCAACTGGTTGAGTTCTTTACCCATTCCGTGCCGGGGTTGCTGACCTCGATGACCCGGGCCGCGGCGTTTTTAATCGGTGGCTATTGGGTGATTGAGGGCCAGTGGCAGCTGGGATCATTGATCGCATTCTCGACCTACCTGGGGATGGCGACCGGGCCGGTACAGAGCCTGCTGGGGCTCTATGTGGCGATCCAGAAGATGTCGGTCAGCCTGGATCGGGTGATGGACCTGCAGCGGGCCGAGGCGGTGGTTGGCGCTCCCGTCGCCGCCGAAATCCTACCGGATACGCTGGCCGGTGAGTTACGCTTTGAACAGGTCAGTTTCGGCTACGCTACGGCGAATCCTGAACAGCCGGCGCTGATTATCGAATCCGCGGATGCACGGTTTCTGGCCGGACGTAAGATCGCCCTAACCGGACCCTCAGGTGCGGGTAAATCAACCCTGATCGATCTGCTGATGCGTTACTACGATCCCTGCCAGGGTAGGATTTTCATCGACGGTATCGATCTGAAACAGCTGAATCCGGCGCACTTGCGACGCCGTATCGCCGTGGTCAGTCAGGATATCACTCTGTTCCGAGGCACCCTGGCCGAGAATGTTCGCTACGCGCGTCCCGACGCCGATATTGACGCCATCCAGGCGGTGATCGAACAGGCCCAATTAACCGAGTTGGTCGAATCGCTACCGTTGGGTCTGAACACCCTGATTGGTGAGCGCGGCACGCAGTTGTCCGGTGGCCAAAAACAGCGCCTGGCCATCGCCCGTGCCTTGCTCCAGGATCCGGCCATCCTGATCCTGGATGAGGCGACCTCGGCGGTAGATGAGCTGACAGAAACGCAGGTGATTGCGGCGGTGGACCGGTTGTTTGGCGACCGTACCCGGATCTTGATCAGCCACCGTCCGTCGACGCTTGCCGGCGCGGAGCAGCGTTTTCGCCTCGAAGCGGGGCGCCTGGTTGAGGAGCGAGTCCTACCCGCTGAGGCTATTGAACAACGCTCTGAGGCTTGATACTGCGGACTGGTATCGTAGAACACTCAAACAAAGCGGTCATGCCAGAACAGAACTTACGCCTACGTAGTAGGCTTGAGCTCCCGATAGCACCTTGCTGTCGCCAAGCTCTTTCATGACCTGGATAATTTTCTGCTTGATACTCCAAGTGGTGTTGTAAGACGTTAATAGAGGCGGAGCAGCGGGATCAAGCTGGAAGTAGCGAGGCTAACAAAAAAGGTTAAGCGCTCGTTTCAATCAACCGCAGCCAGTGCCTAAACATATTCAACTGTCCTGTCACGAGTTTGATACACACCAGTAATGGAACGGCCAGTAGCACACCTGCTGGCCCCCAGAGCCAACCCCAGATAAGCAGCCACAGAATTAATACCAACGGGTTGAGCCGCATGTGACGGCCCAGTACGGTCGGGGTTATAAGTTGGGCCTCTAACAGGTTGATGCCAAAAAAAACGGCAGCCGGGATCAGTGAAGCGAGCTCCATACCGTACTGAGAAATACCGGCAAGGCTGAGTATAACTATAGCGATAATGGGGCCAACGTAGGGGGCAAAGTTAAGCAAGGCAACCAGAGCGCCCCAGAGCAACGCATCGTCCACACCCATGAACCAAAACACGCTAGCAGTCACCATTCCCAGTCCAATATTGATAATAGTCACAGTGACAATGTAGCGCGATAACTCTTTCTGGACTTTACCTACTAGCTCGACCGGCCGGCGCTTGTCTGCGTCAGACGGGAAAATATCCAGATAGTTGTCATATAACCTGGGACCAAAGATAAGTAGAAACAGCACCAGGATGATGAAGGTCATAAACTGGGCAATAACTACGGGTGTTGCCCCCAGAACCGAGACAATTATTTCTACTCCTCCCTGCATCACCCGCGCCGATAGTGCACTGTTACCTGCAGTCTCTATTTCCTGGGTGACTTCTGGCTGTTCATCGCTGCTAAAGAAACCAAATAAACTAAAACTTTTTTCCTTGGTCGGCAATGACTTCGCCTTCGCTGAAGCGGCATCAGGGCTCATAGCCAGGCTAATATCATCCAGTTCTTCAGTCAAATGAGCTGAGAGTTGGGGGAGTTGTGACAGCCATTTTTGAGCAGGCTCTGCCAGCTCGATGGCCAATATCGTAAAAGGCCCGCCTATCATTGTTAGTAGTAAAATAGCCGATACCGATCGAGGTATGTAGAAGCGCTTGAATAATCTCACCAAGGGGCTGAGTAACAATGAAAACAACAGCGCCACCACTATAGGTATTAGCAACGATTTGGCGAAGTACAGGGTATATAACAGTGCCAGTGCTAGTAACCAGTAGCTCGCCACCATGAAGGCCGGGCGCTGGGGCATACTATCAGTAGTTACATCGGTACTTAATGGTTTATTTATCGCAACCGAATCAAGATTAACCATTACTCATACCCATCAGGCGACTGGGGAGGCTTAGCAGAAAAGAATAAAAACTAAAACTAAACCTAACGGCGGTATAGGCCTTGCGCCAACCCATGGCACCCGTAACGGCCCCGGCGATCAGACCTGTAGCCATTATTAAATAAGGATTGGTTTTTTTTAGCGCCACTTTTGCCCGTTCATTAGTCAGATGAAATTGTGCCTGACGTAAATTCAAACGTTGGCTTACAGATTGAATTTCGCGACTCAGGGATTTACGTGTCACTGCCTTGCCCGCCAACAATGTTCTGAATATGTTGTCTGGTAAGTGGCAAGCTTAGGCTTCTTGTATAATACTTCCAGCTCACACATATACCCATCAAGCCTAAAGCCTGGCTAATAAAAAAAGCGAGTAGGCTCTGTGTTATGGATGTATTTAATAGATAAACCAGCCATGCTAGAAACGCGGTAAAACCAATCCATGTCAACATCAGCATTGGAATAAACAGCAGCGCCAGGACAAACAAGCGCTTGCTATCAGCAATGACAAGTCTCAATTCAAGCAGTAATAACTGCAAGATATCGGTACCGATAGCAGCCGATTGCTGCAGCCAGCCAGCCCACAGCTGCAGCTCATCCAACTGTTCAGCTTTATCATGCGGGTTGGCTGAATCTGGATTTTCGATCATTTTCGAGCAAATATCTGAGAAATGATAAAGCCGGTAATAAAGGCGATGCTCAAGGTAGCCAACGGCTTTTCGCGGACGAAAACGGAGGCTTGCTCGCCTAGCTCTTCTGTTTTGGCTCGACCTTTAAGTAATTGCTCCGTTGCTTCATGCTTGATGTCTACACCGGCAGCCTCGGCAGCCAATCTAAAATGTTCTTTGGCCTCTAATAATTTATCGTAAGCACTCAATACAGCTTCCTTACTGGCAGCCAATTCATCTTCTCTTGTTTTACCTGTAGCCGTTGCCATGCTCACTCTCCTTCGTGGTAGTACAAAATAGGCCGTTTCGTTACCCAGATGTCAGGCTACTACAGTCCTCTCGCTATTGTCACGCAGCAGTGCATGGCCGCACTAAGTTTTGGACAGAGGGGGGCTTGAGCTCCATTGTGCGCTGTGAATTACTGGAAAAATAGCTTTTATTTTTCCTATAACCCGCTGAATTCGGAATGCAGCTTCATTGTTTATTTGGGCTTGCAACAAAGCGATTAAGTAACACCGGCAGCAGAGTGCTGTCTGTGAGTAGTGCCAGCAGCATGGCTAAACCGGTTAGCAGACCAAACACCATGCTGGGAACAAAATCTGAAAAACTCAACAGCGAAAAACCAATGGTGACTATGACTGTGGTGTATAACATGGCATAGCCCACACTGTTAAAGGTATTGATGGTGGCTTGTTGGACGTCTTCTGTCTGCCGCTGTTCAAGATAGCGGTGAGTAAAGTGAATAGTGTCATCCACTGCTATCCCCATTGCTATGGCCGAGATGGTGATCGTCATCAAATCGAGGGGGATATGTAACCAGCCCATAATGCCTAAGATTATAATAGTGGTTAAAATGTTCGGAATAACCGTAATCAGTGCGACTTTAATGGATTTAAAAACACCAAAGAGTACTAAAGTCAGCGCGATAAAAACCAACCCTAGTGTCATTATCTGTGAAGAAAACAGGCGTTGTAATATATCCTGATAAAGAACGAAAAGATTGGTTAGAGAATAGTTTTCTTGTTGCAATCCTAGCCCCTCTAAATCTTTTTTGAGGGTCGCTAAAAAGTCTGCACGGTTGAAACCTGGCGTACTGTCTTGGATCCGCATGCTGATGCGCAACTGGCTAGTGTCTGGATCGAAATAGGCACCCAGGAGTTGTTCTTTAAGCTCATTATCAAGCAGCGTGTAGATGACGCTAAGCTCATACTCGGTTAAGGGTTGTCCGTGATTTATCTGCCGGGCAAGCTCAGTAAAATTGACCACAGAGGTAATGTTGCCCGTAGCTTCATATTGGCGCAAAACATGTTGAATTTTTTGCAAACTCTGGACGGTCTTTGCGCTTAGCAGTAAATCAGGTTTTTTTTCTTTTTCATCAATAGAATAGACTAAGTCTAATGGGGTAGAACCGCCAAATTCCTGGTCAATGAAGCTTAACTCCTCGCGTACCTGAGTGGACTCTTTAAAGTAGTTAAGAAAGCTATTTTCGACCTGAAGTCTGAATAGACCTAGCACTGAGATTATCACTACTACAATACTGACAACAACAATGAGTTTGTTGTAGTTCAGGCTACAATGGCTGAAAAATCTGATAATGATGCGGTTGATATTTTGTAGTGAACTTTCAGATTGTCGAGAAAACAGTGTCAAAAATGAGGGAAATAACAGCAGGCTGGAAGCGATTGATATGATCATTGCCACTATCATCATCCAGCCAAAACTGATTACAGGTTGAATACCACTGAATATCAGTGAGGCAAAACCGACAGATGTTGTTATTCCAGCATACAGGCAGGGTTTAAATTTGTTTGTGAAGGTTTTAAGCAGAATAGAGTTTTGTGTCGCATCAGGAGTGATTTCGGCAAGCTGGCGAAATTCAACAATTAGGTGGATCACTATCGCCAGAGTCAAGATGATTTGTAAGGTGACAAAGTTTGACGAAATCACGGTCGCGCGTAAATCCAGTATAGAAAATAAACCAATGGTTAAGATTACGCTAACCGCACAGCATAACACCGGTAAAACTACCCAGCGAATTCGCCGGAATAACAACAACAGTAAGACACAGATTGCCAGGCTAATAGCGCTACCAAATACTCGGAGGTCGTTTTTTACAATGGCCACAAGCTGCTGACCTATGACATAGGAGCCACCCAAAAATAAATTAGCATCCTGTTGGTAATCTGCAGTAATTTGATATATCTGCTTGATCTCTTGTTGCCGCACTTCTTTGAGCTTCTCCTCAATCGGCTCTGCCTGCTTTTTAAGTTCATTAATATGTTGCTGGTCTTGTTTAGTCAGGCTGTTGTTTAAAAACTTTGCCTGCAGATCAGTGATCTGGTTTTGGATTTTAAGCAGTTGCGGATTGGGTTTAAACACTATTTGCATCGCAGTAGCAGTTTGTTTACTGTTAACCAGTAAGTCGGTAAACAGAGGGTGCTGCTTGAATACTTCTCGCATTTTATCCGCTGAATATCTTTGATTCTGCCAAGTGTAATCGTCTGGATTGAGATTTGGATTAAGCTCGCCGGCCAAAGATAACAAGGGCACATTAAGTATATTGGTTACTGTACCCACTCTGTTTAAAGCACGGAACTTTTCACTTAGTTGCTCTATATCAGCAAATGTTTTTTCGCTGAAAAGAGGATTATTTTTGGGTTTATAAGCAACCAGAATAAATTCTTGCGGTGAGAATCGTTTGTTCATCACCTGGGTTTCGATAAAGAGCCTGTTGTTTTTCAACAATAAGGTGTCTGCAGAAGCGTCTATTTTAAAGGTTTGAGCTGCCCACAGAGCACCCAGGGTCAGCAGAAAAAATACAGCCAATATCAATTTTGCGCGTCTTATTATCAGCCTACCCAGGCTTTGGCTAAGATTATTAGGCATATTTAGGGTTGCTCACTCGCATCATGAAGCAGGGGCGTAGATTCACCTTCATCTTTAGCCGAATCTTTTTGCTGACGGGGCTCTTGGGTAGGAAATTGGCGGTCCCGCAATACACTTTGCATGTGTAAATTTCTAAAAAACACATAAGGATCATCCTTGTCTTTGCGCAAATCTTCATAAGCAAGTAGTTTGGGTACGGCGTCGTGAAAGCCTTCATAGGCTTGCAGATACGATGTTTGTGGGTCATCAGTAATCTGATGAATAGGGCTGGCAATTGATTCGACAATGACCGAAAAACCGTTCCTAAGATCTGAGGATCCTAAAAAGGGTAATACTATATAGCTGCCATAACCCACAGCGTAACTGCGTAAAGTGTCATCAAGATACGATACCCTGCCCTCAATCCCAAACCAGGCTTCGGCAGGATCAAATAAACCCAAAACACCAAGGGTTGAATTAATCATAAAGCGCGATACATTGCTGCCCAGCGCAGCACCTTTACCCTGAAGTAAATTATTTATCCCGTTAATGGGTTCACGAATATTGGCAAAGAAGTGACTAACGCCAGTCTTTGCCGGGTCCGGCATGATTTTATTATACCCGCGACTTAGAGGGATCATAAAATAGCTATAAAGCACATCATTAAAGGCGAATATCGGACGATTGATAAACTCAAGTGGGTCAGTAAAGTCCGCTTGCTGCTGCTGCTTGCTTGCGGGAGTGGCGTCGTCTTCAGTTGATGGCGGCGCATCAAAACCGACTACGGTCGGCGAAATTTCTTGTACTCCGTGGGAGCTTATGACCGTCAACAACTGCGGGCTGCGCGCTGTTTTGACGGTCTGCTCCGGTAGGCTGTCTGGCGAAGAAGGAGCTTGTGGCGGCGAGTGGGTTGTACAGGCGCTAAGTACAAAGCACAGGGTTACCAGAGTACTAATGTGCTTCGGTGGTATAGGGTGTCGTAACACTATTTTAATTCCTTTTGCTCAGAGGAGCAGGCTGGCGGGCATGACAGGGTGTTGGTCAGGCCCCTTACTAGGCCCGTCGATGACTATGAGCGCTATTTATATAAACCAATCCCTTACAGCATTGAACGCTGCTGCCCCCTCTTGTGCAGGACTCTCGAGCGGACATAGGCCCCATTCACCTTACCCCCAGCATTGGCAAGCCCCTAATTCACTAGCCCAATAGCATCTCTTTGTATGGCTATTTGTAATGCACAAGGGAAGCTGGCTATATTCTGATTAGCTGTTGATCCTGAACTATAGGACACCCCAGCTATTGTCGGAGGTTTCTAATGAGACAGGTGTCGGAGGATTTTAATGAAACAGGTCGGTTTCAACCAACCCGTTATGGCCATCGACTCGCTCAGCCCCGGTCAGCGGCACCTGCTCCTGGAACGACAGTGAACTCATACATAGCCTTGATAAGGGCAAAGAACGTAACGACTCCAGACGTACATATCCTGCCGTTATTCTTGTTTTATCGACGCAATAAGCCATTATTTAGGGAGCGAAATGCGGATAACGTTGAGTTGGAGGATGCAGCATGTCCAAAACCATTACAGTTTCTAATGAAGTTTACGCAGCTATTGTGGCGAGGCGACAAAGCAAAGATGAGTCCGAAAATGACATTCTGAACCATATTCTATCCACTGCAGGCACCACTAAAGAGATTCACGCGCATGCGCATAAAGCTGCAGACGATGCCCACCTCATTCTGGATAGCGAGATGGACCATACGATCGAGATTGAGTGATAGCCGATAGGCTGGTTTGTCGTAGTAAGGGAACCTGCGGATAAGTCCAGTGTGTTCTCTGCGGGGCTTTCAGAGCGACCGGATCTCGGTTAGCGATCTTCGCCAGACAACCAGTATGCCTGTTATCGCCGCCTTGATCTCCAATCGTTCTGAAAGCCAGAGGCGCAAGAGACCTGTTCGCAGGTTCTCTAAAAATTGCTTGCACTCGGGCTCAAGAATGCACAGCCAACAAAAGCAAAATTCTCAGCAGGCGGTAACATGGCCATTCTCAGCAGGCGGTAACATGGCAATAAGCTACCGCCGCATTTGTACGAGGCGACTTTAGCCTTTGTTAATGTTGATCAGCTGTGGGCAGGTGTACTCCAGCAGGCCTTCGGTGCCGAACTCGACCCCGAAGCCTGACATCTTGCAGCCCCCGAATGGGGCATGCGGCAGGACCTCGGCATGGTTGTTGATCCAGGCGGTACCGCATTCAAGCTGCGCGGCGATCCGTTGCGCCTGTTCCAGATCGCTGGACCAGACCGAGCCGCCCAGACCGTTGGGGTTGGCATTGGCGCGGCGTACCGCGTCTTTGATGTCGGTGTAACGGATCACCGGCAGTACCGGGCCGAACTGCTCCTCATCAACCAAGCGGCAGCCATCGCTGATGTTGCTGACGATGGTAGGGGGGTAGAAGTAACCCGGTCCAGCAGCGGCTGCACCGCCAGTAAGGATAGTGGCTCCCTGTGCTCTGGCATCCTCCACCAGTTCGATCACCCGGTTCAGCTGTTTGCGGTTCTGGACCGGACCGAAGGTAACGCCCGCCTCGGCCCCGTTGCCGAGGGTTTGTTGCTCGGCGATGGCAACCAGTTTCTGGCACAGGGCATCGTATTGCGAATCGTGGACATAGAGTCGTTTCAACGCGGCGCAGGTCTGGCCCATATTGAGAAACGCGGTCTTGAAGATCGGCATGGCGATAGCATCGATATCGGCATCGGGCAGGACGATCCCGGCATCGTTGCCACCCAGCTCCAGGGTCAGCCGTTTCAGGGTATCGGCGGCACTGCGCATGATGGTCTGACCCGTGGGGGTCGATCCGGTAAAGACGATCTTCTGGATTCCTGGATGAGCACTCATCGCGCTGCCGATTTCGGCTGCGCCGGTAACGATATTGACCAGGCCGGCGGGTGCGACCTCATTGATGATCTCGCCAAGCAGCAGGGTGTTTAGCGGGGTCAGTTCAGAGGGTTTACAGACAACGGTGTTACCGGCCCGAAGCGCGGGCATGATGTGCCAGACGGCGATCATCAGCGGCCAGTTCCAGGGGGTGATCGACCCCACCACGCCGAGCGGTTTGCGATGCATCTCGATCCGTTTATGGGGACTGTCCTCAATGACCTCTACGGGGATTTCGAGTGCGGCCGTTGCACGCGTCCAGGCGATAGCCCCAGCCACTTCGGCCTGCGCCAGAAAGAGTGGTTTGCCCTGCTCCTGGACAATGATCCTGGCCAGCTCGCCAGCTCGTTTCTCCAGTTGGTCCGCAATCGCGTTTAACACCCGCTGACGTTCTGCATGGCTACTGAGTTTCCATTGCTCGAAGGCTAGCTGGGCGGCGGCCACCGCTTGATCCAGTTGCTCTACGGAGGCCTTGGGACAGGCCCCGACAGGCTGCTCTGTTGCCGGGTTAAGCACGTCGAAGGTGCCTTGGGCGCCAGCGAGCAGTTGGCGACCAATAATAAGGTTGTAGGCTGGGCTCATGATAATTCCTTTGGTAATTCCTTTGATAAATGTGCAACTGGATCGGCTGCGACGACGCCTGTACAACACTTGGCAGGTTCGAATTAACGCTAATTTTTTGCAGTCCCCAGGCAGATCGTGAAGGCGAAGGGGGCTGAATGCTGGCTACAGATTAGACGATCTCGTGTAAATAAGGAGTGGGTAATCTGTAGCGAGATGTGCGTAGTTGTAACCAGTTGTAACGCCGCTTGATTGTTCAATCCTGAGGGTGTCAGAGTGGGGCAGAACGGGGTTTGGGAGGCTCTGAGGAATGACCCAGGATATAAACAACAGCCTGTCTGAAAAGGCGGGTCGAAAATCGTTATTGATCGGTCTGCTGGATTCCGGGGTCAGCCCTCAGTTGATGACACGCGTGGTCGACGCCCGTGCTTTTGTTAAGGGGGAGGGCGGTGCTGTCGTGGTTGAACAGGCGCAACCGGATCTGCTGGGGCATGGGTCAACCCTGGCTAGGATTATTACCGCCCGAGTTCCTGAGGCGCGTTTCCTGGTGGCTCAGATTTTTGTATATCAGCTATCCGCGTCTGCCAATCAAGCGGCGGCGGGGTTGGATTGGCTGGTGGCTCAGGGGGCTCAGATCGTCAACATGAGCTTCGGCTTGCGCGCCGACCGGCAACCGCTGGCTCAGGCATGCGAGCGTGCGCTGGCTGCCGGGGTGCTATTGGTGGCGGCGGCGCCAGCTGTGGGGGCGGCGGTTTACCCTTCGGGCTATCCGGGCGTTATCCGGGTCACCGGCGATGTCCGTTGCGGCGCGGATCAGTTTTCTGAGCTGGTTTCATCCCAGGCTGATTATGGTGCCTGTGTGCGTGTGACCGGCAGCCCGGTGGCGGGTGCCAGCGTGGCCACGGCCTATCTCAGTGCCCAGCTGGGGCGCTATTACAGCCGAGAAAGCGCTGACGACCAGGGGCTGCGAACCTGGCTGGCAGAGCGTGCCAGCTACCGGGGTATTGCGCAGCATTTTGCGCTGATCCCCCCCGAGCGCCGGCTAACCTGGTCAGCAGTCGGATCCGCGTCGCTGCTGTAGAAAAACGCAGCGGTACCGACGAGAAGCGGCCAGCAACAGGGTATAAGTCGGGCAGGAATATTGATTTCTTGTACTAATTTGAAAGGTGAGATGCCGTGCCACAGATACCCGCATTAAACGCCGTAGCGGCTCTCCAGAGTACCAGCCAGCTGCAGGTATCACTGGCGTTAACCGACCCTGCGCTGTTAGCCCGGCTGTTGGAGCTGGGTCGACAGCCGAGTCTGAACCTGTGCCTCAAGCGTTTAGGCTGGTCGGAGACACCGCTGGCAGACTTAGTTACAGAGGGGCTTGAACATGGCGCCGGTAGTGAACTGTTGATCGAGCGGGTTCATCTGGGCAACGAGTTTTGTGAACGGCTATTGCCGACGCCCGTGCAGCTGCAGACCGCCCAGCAACATGCCAGGACCCTGGGTGTCGAGATCAGCCTGCTGACCCCGCTATTGACCGATAGCGGTAGCAAACGGCTGCGTCTGTTGCTGGATCGGCTACCCCCAGGCGCAGAGGTGGTGGTCAACGACTGGGGCACGCTGCGACTGATACGTACAGAGTATCCAGCCCTGGAACCGCTGCTGGGGCGGTTGCTCTACAAGATGATCAAGGATCCTCGGCTACCCTCCGCCCAATGGACCAAACTCCACCCCCACAGTGGCCGCTCGAAACCCTTTCAGCGGTTGCTGGCGCGTTTCGGGGTCGACCATATCGAGATGGATGTGCCGCCTTTTACCCAGGACGAACAGTTTCTGGTGGGTGATCTGGGGTTGTCGGTGCACCTGCCATACGGCTATGTGGTTAAAGGCCGGATGTGCCGAATAGGGTCGTTGGGGGAGCACGACAGCGGCAAGTTTATTGCCGCTCATGCCTGCCGTAAGGAGTGTCTGGACTATGTCTGCCGGCTGGAGCGCCCCCAGCCAACTGGCGCTCAGCAGTGCGCGCAGGAGCTGGTTGGATTCCAGCGCGGTAATACCCAGTTTTATCGCTACTCTGGACCGATGCAGGCCAAATTGGTCGAGGCGGTCAAACAGGGGTTGATCAAACGTTTAGTATTTGCCGGAGACTGGAATGAACATTGTTGCCCCCATCAGTCAGCTTAACGAGATCGCTCCGCTGGCTGCGGCCGGTGCTGACGAGTTTTATTGCAGTGTGGTACCGCGTAATTGGGCGGAGCGCTTCGGCACCACCGGTGTCAGTCGCCGAGCCTTTAGTAACCTGTCTCAGGAAGCGGATCTGGAGCGCGCGGTGCAACAATCACAGGCGTTGGGTAAGCGGTTGTCGTTGGTGATGAACGCCCAGCATTACACCGCCGAGCAGTTGGATTGTTTGTTGCTACTGGCCGAGGATTTTGCCGAGTTGGGCGGCGATGCGGTGATCGTCGGTGATCCGGTGCTGCTGGATCTGATTGCCAGCGAGGGGTTTGAGTTCGGCATTCATCTGAGTTCTATTGCCAGCTGTCGAAATATCGAGACGGCGTTGTTTTATCAGGAACTGGGGGCGACCCGGATCATTTTCCCGCGGGATATGACCCTTAATGAGATCGCCAGGCTCAGGGCCCAGTCACCGGAGCTGGAGTTTGAGGCGTTCATTCTTAATGATGGCTGCGTCTTCGAAGAGGGTGTCTGTCACAGCATTCATCTGCCTCGCCAGCTGGGCGGGGCGATCTGTATGGATAATTACGCCTACGACTACCAGCGGATGGATGGCGCGCCCTTGGCTCAACCAGAGCTCGACGCGCTGGCGCACAACGATGCCTGTTACCAGCAGTGGTTGTGGTACCGGTTCGGTTGCGGTTTTTCGGTGACCGCAGAGGGCTACCCCTATGGCCCTTGCGGGCTCTGTGCGCTGCCCAGGCTTGCCGCCAGCGGTGTTGCAACGGTCAAGATTGCAGGGCGGGATGCACCCCTGGCGCGTAAGCAAAAGAGCGTGCAGCTGGTCAAACAGACTCTGGAACAGCTGGCCATCGATCCTGATCCCCGCCGCTTGCTGGACTACGCCCAGGGGCTGCGCAGCAGCCAGAGTCAATGCAGCAGCGGTTATATGTGTTATTACCCCGAAGTCTTACGCCAGGGCTCTGCCTGGGTGATCACTCGGGCCCGTTAGCATCCTAGGCTGCCACGCTGCTCTCCGCGGCCGACAAACATTCCGTTACAAATCCTCAACATCTGGCGACATCTCTTGCCAATCTGGTTTACAGCCTCTGGGTACACTTTGTGGGTACGATCCTTTCAGGGTTTCTGATTCAACTGCTGCGGAGTCTTATCCTCTTCACAGACAGGATTGGGACTCTTTTTTACCTGCCGCTACATCCCGAGGCAGGGGGCTTAGTGGCTCAGAATCAGCCTTATATCAGGACGGATTAATGATGAATAAAAAAATGTTGGGTCAAAAGCCGCGTTATCTGTTGACGGCGACATTGGCGGCGACCAGCGTCTTGCTGCTGACGCCTGCCTCGGCGATGCCGCTGTATGACCAGGATGGCGCGCAGTTGAACTTCGATTTCGAAGCCATCGTTGGCAGCTTTCATAGCCAAGAAAGTTATGCCCAGCTGAACGCTACAGAGGAGGGCTCAGATTGGCAGGAAGGCTATGCTAAGTATGGCCTGAGTGGTAGCAAAACCTACGGTGAGGGCCAAGCCAGCCTGTTTGGCGCGGCTAACCTGATCTCGACCGCGACCTGGGGCGATGGCGATGCCGCCGGTTTTACGACCGGCGATGAAGCGCAGACGGATATTGAGGATCTGTATGTCGGTTGGCGTTCGGGCAAACTGCTATCCGCCCTGGGTGAGAATGGGTTTGAAATCTCGCTAGGCAGTCAAAATGTGACTATCGGCGACGGTTTTCTGATTAACGGTGATGCGCTCAGTTTTGGCAAGGGGTTTGACGCCATTCCGGGCGCGCCCGAGTTTGATCGCGGGGGTGCCTATTGGTTAGCCGGTAAGAAAGTGTTCGACAAGACCCTGGTGATCAGGCTGGGTGGTCAGACTGGACTGCGTTCCGATATCTTCTGGCTGGAATCGGATAACCCGGTGCAGGGCATGATGGAGCTGGGGGGGATCAACCTCGAATACGTCGCTGATCCTGGAGTCCTGGCGGTGAGCTATATCGAAGGTCTTGGGGTCGATGCCAACAGTGCCGGGTTTTTGGGGCTGACCCATAGGGATGGTCAACAGACACTGAGTATTCGCGGTCAGGGCAACGCCGGTGTCGAGGGTTTGTTCCTCTCGGCTGAGTTTGTCGATCAGTCACAGGGCGATCAGACCCGTGCCGACGCTGATGCGTACTATGTTGAGGCCGGCTGGACCTTCGCCGATCTGCCCTGGTCGCCCAGCGTCAACTACCGCTACAGCAGTTTTGATCAGGGGTTCGATCCCCTCTTTTTTGGTTTCAACCGCGGTTACGGCACCTGGTTTCAGGGTGAAGTGGCAGCCAACTACGCCGGGCCTTTTAACCGCGATGCGGATGTGCAGCATATCGCCCTGAAAGCCTCCCCCAGTGAAACCCTGGCGTTGGGCGCGCTGTGGTTTGATTTTAGTGACACCTCGGGCGGCAGCGGTGGTTTGAATGCCCAGGAGATCAACCTGTACGCGGAGTGGGTGGCGCATGAGCACCTGATCATCAGCCCCTTGTTGGGTTTCTACTCACCCGATAACAGTACCCTGAGCGGCGGTGGTACCCAGATCGGTAATAGCGATACCAACACCTACTTCCAGATTATTGCGATCGTGCCGTTCTAAACGCGATGTCCCAGTCAGTTGTTGTAAAGGATTACCTGATTACTCACAAAGCCCAGCTTATAACACCGTGGGAGCCTGCCTGCAGGCGATCTTTTGACCCATTTACCCGAAAAGAAGAAAAGATCGCCGGGAGCCCGGCTCCCACAAACCCCCGCCTGATCTCTCAGACCTGGCCTCTATGATTCAGGCTAGCACGAGCTGCTGGTGACAACAGTTAATTGGGACATCGCTTTCTAAGCACTCGATGCTTCTGCACTCCGAGCCAAGCGGCCTTCATCACTGAAGGCCGTTTTTCATAGTGGTGCGCCAGGCATGGCGCGTAGCGCCGTGACTGGCGCTGTTCCGATGCGCGT
>CAXBEA010000045.1:0-32245 GCA_963974645.1 uncultured Neptunomonas sp.
CCGTACGTACGGTGGTGTGAGAGGACGGCGGGAGTAATCCCGCCTCCTACTCGATACGCCGGTGGAATCAATAGATACCGGCTTCCAGCCCGGCCGCCAAGGTCATACCCAGCTCTTCACAGCGGGCGACAAAGTCCTCCTGAAACGGGCCGCGCATAATCAGCGGCGGCTGTACCGCTTTCCAGCGAAGCCCGGTCACAATCTTTTCAATACTATTTTTGGCCCCCTGACCGTCATTGCCTGCACGGATATAAAGGGCGTAGGGCAACCCCTGTTTCAGTTCCAGGCAGGGGTAGTAGATGCGATCGAAAAAATCTTTCAACGCGCCACTCATGTAAGCAAAGTTCTCCGGTGTACCGAGCAGAATCGCATCGGCGGCCAGTACATCTTCGGCATCAGCGTCTAACGGCGCTTTGCAGATCAGCTCGATGTCGATGTCGGGGTGACTGGCACCGGCGATAACCGCATCACGCAGCCGGCGTAGATTGTCAGAAGGGGCGTGGGCAATCACCAGGAGTCTAGGCATCAGTCGTCTTCCGAGCAGTTGGTTTCTGGCGATCTGGCGAACCCTTGTTGATCTAGCCAGCTGAGATACTGCTGGCGAATCTCTACCGATTCGTTCGCCAGCTGATGGCGAGCACGGGGAAGGGTCAGGGTTTGCAGGCGGGGAAAGAGTTGTTTCAGTCTTGGCAGGTTATAGCGCCAGTCGACGGTATTGTCCTGCTGGCCCTGAATCAGCAGCGGTTGGTAATCAAGGCTTGGCGGCAACGCTTCGAACTCGGCTAGCCAGCGTTTCATGGCGCCCACCCAGGCGGTGGTGATGACAGGCGATTGCAGGGGGTCGGTGGGCAGAAAGGTGTTGAACGCAGGGTCGGTGCTGTTGGCGGCAAAATCGCGTTGCACCGAGGCTTTCCAGGGGCTCAGCAGCGCATGCGCCAGCTTGACTCGGTACCAGTGATGGGGACGCAGCAGCGGCGCCAGTAATACCACCTGGCCGTCGGGTTTTAGCGCGTCAGTTGTACTGGGCAACTCCAGACTGGGTTGCGCTAATAAAAAATGGTTGATGATGGCAGCGCCGGTACTCTGGCCGAGTAGATGAAGCGGTCGGCTGAGTCTCCACTTAGGGAGTTGGCTGAGTACGCCATGTAGCACCTGCTGATAGTGGTCAAAGCTATCGATCGCCGCCCGAGTACCCGATGACAGGCCGTGGCCGGGCAGGTCAAAACCAACTACGTTGAGCTGACGCTCCAGGCCATAGCGGATCAGGTGCTGGTAAAGCCCGTGATGGTCCAGGTAACCGTGGACGATAAGCAAGGTGCCCCGAGGTTGGGGGTGGCGAAACAGGTGAACAGCGATCTGTAGCTCGGCAACCGAGATCTGGCCTAGATGCTGAGAGCTGGCTAAGCCGTCATAGCGAAGTTGGTAGAGTTGGCAGAAGTCGTGGTAGCCATTGAAATCTGAGCGTTTATCCGGATCTAGAGACGGCAGTGATGCGATCAGGGAACAGGGATTAAATGACATGAGCTTAATCGTTCCCTCAGGTTTGTCGGGCTAAAGCCCGACCCACAGGTGACTATACCCTTGTGGGTCGGCGCACTCCGTTCCCGACGGGCTTGGCGCACTTCCCACATCCCTGTGGGTCGGCGCACCCCGTTCCCGACGGGCTTGGCGCACTTCCCACATCCCTGTGGGTCGGAATTCATTCCGACAGTGGTGCTAAACCGCCTTAGTTGACTTTGGGATCCAGCTCGCCCGACAGATAGCGCTCGGTCATCGCTTCAAGCGACAGCGCCCGAATCTTGCTGGCCTGGCCGGCGGTGTTGAACGACTGGTAGCGAGCGCTGGCGATATCACGCATCGCAGTGATGGTTACCGCCAGGAATTTACGCGGATCGAATTCGGCAGGATTTTCAGCCATAAAGCGTCGCACTGCACCGGTCGAGGCCAGACGCAGGTCGGTATCTATATTGATCTTACGCACGCCGTTTTTGATCCCTTCGACGATCTGCTCGACCGGCACGCCGTAGGTTTCGGGGATAGCGCCACCGAATTGGTTGATCACCTCTAGCCATTCCTGCGGCACCGAGGAGGAGCCGTGCATTACCAGGTGGGTGTTGGGCAGGCGCTGGTGGATCTTCCTGATGGTGTCGATAGAGAGCACATCACCCGTGGGTGGCCGGGTGAATTTGTAGGCGCCGTGACTGGTGCCGCAGGCAATTGCCAGCGCATCACAGCCGGTCTGGGAGACAAAGTCAGCGGCTTCGTCGGGGTCGGTCAGCATCTGCTCGTGGGAGAGTACCCCTTCGGCACCGACGCCATCCTCTTCGCCAGCCTGACCGGTTTCCAACGAGCCGAGACAGCCCAGCTCGCCTTCAACCGAGACACCACAGGCGTGGGCCATCTCGACGGTGCGACGGGTCACTTCGACGTTGTATTCGTAGCTGCTGGGGGTCTTGCCGTCTGTCATCAGCGAGCCGTCCATCATCACCGAGGAGAAGCCCAATTGGATCGAGCGCTGGCAGATCGCAGGTGAGGTACCGTGATCCTGATGCATACAGACTGGGATATGCGGAAACTCTTCGATCGCCGCCAGAATCATATGTTTGAGGAAGTTGGAGCCGGCATATTTACGCGCACCGGCGGATGCTTGGACGATCACCGGACTGTCGGTCTTATCGGCCGCTTCCATGATGGCGCGCATCTGCTCAAGGTTATTGACGTTGAATGCAGGGATGCCGTAGCCATTTTCTGCTGCATGGTCGAGCAGCTGTCGCATACTGATTAGGGCCATAATTGCCTCTCTTGATGAGTTCTGTGCAGGGATCGCCAGTGTCGATCCCTGCAGCTTAGTCGGTTTTTATTGAATAGATGCAGCTGCGCTTAGCCGCGCGCCCGCTGCTCTAAAATTTCTACAGCGGGCAGGACCTTGCCTTCGACAAACTCCAAGAAGGCGCCGCCACCGGTCGAGATGTAAGACACCTTATCGGCGATACCGTATTTATCCACAGCCGCCAGGGTGTCTCCACCGCCAGCGATGGAGAAGCAGTCGCTGTTGGCGATCGCCATTGACAGCGCTTTAGTACCTTCACCAAACTGGTCAAACTCAAACACGCCGAGTGGGCCGTTCCAGATCACCGTGCGTGCTTTGGCCATCAAAATGGCCAGATTGATTGCACTCTCGGGGCCGATATCGAGGATCATGTCGTCCTCACCCACATCTTCGACCCGTTTAACCGTTGCCGTTGCCAATTCAGAAAATTCGGTGGCTACTACCACATCGGTTGGCAGCGGTATCGAGGTCTTCGCCATCAGTGCCTTGGCCTCTTCGATCAGGCCTGCCTCATACAGCGATTTCCCGACAGGATAGCCTGCGGCGGCCAGGAAGGTATTGGCAATACCTCCGCCAACGATCAGCTGGTCAACCTTGTCTGAAAGAGTTTCCAGTACCGTCAGTTTGGTCGACACCTTGGAGCCGCCGACAATCGCCGCCAACGGCCGCTCAGGATTACCGAGCGCGCGTGTCAGGGCATCGAGTTCGTTAACCAACAAGGGGCCAGCACAGGCGACAGGGGCGTATTTGGCGACGCCGTGGGTCGAGGCTTGGGCGCGGTGTGCGGTGCCGAAAGCATCCATCACGAAGATGTCGCAGAGTGCGGCCATGTCTTGGGCTAGGCTGTCAGAGTTGGCTTTTTCGCCGTGGTTAAAACGCACATTTTCCAGCAGCACTAGATCGCTATCGCTGTTAATGCCCTCGACCCAGTTCTGGATCAGTGGCACAGGGCGACCCAGTAGCTGGGTCAGGTGCTTGGCAACAGGTGCCAGGGAGAAAGCCGGATCGAATTCACCTTCGTTGGGGCGGCCCAGGTGCGACATCAACATCACCTTGGCGCCTTTTTTCAGCGCCAGTTCGATGGTGGGTAGCGCGGCGCGAATCCGAGCATCGCTGGAGACTTCACCCATTTTGACGGGGACGTTGAGATCTTCACGGATCAGAACGCGCTTGCCGCTCAGGTCCAGGTCGGTCATTTTCAGTACAGTCATGAAATTATCCTGTCAGCCTAAAAGTTAATAAATTCGGTTGTCTCTGCCTTGTGCCACCTCGGGTTGGAGCCAGACCTGGGCGACATCCAGCATCCGGTTGGCAAAGCCCCATTCGTTATCGAACCAGCACATCAGCTTCAGCAGGCGATCGCCACTGACGCGGGTCTGCGTGCCGTCGACGATGCCAGAACGCGGATCGGTATTGAAATCGACCGAGGCGTGGGGTTCATCGGTGTAACCCAGCAACCCCAGCAGGGGGCCTTGGCGGGTGGCATGGCGTAATAAGTCGTTGACTGCGGCTGGGGTTGTCGGGGTGCTCAGCTGCAGCGACAGATCCATCAACGACACGTTAGTGGTGGGCACCCGTAGATGGTTGCACTGGAAACGTCCGGCCAGTTCGGGCAGTAGTCGGTCGATACCACGGGCCAGACCGGTATCGATGGGGATGATCGATTGCAGCGCGCTGCGGCTCAAGCGTAGATCGGTACGGTGGTTGCTGTCGATCACCGGTTGATCGTTCATCGCCGAATGGATGGTGGTGGTCACCCCCTGTTCGATACCGAAGCCACGGTGCAGCAGATCCAGTACCGGCACCACGCAGTTGGTGGTGCAGGAGGCGCTGGAGGCGATCCGGTGTTCGGGACGTAAACTTTGGTGATTAAAGCCATAGACCACGGTGGCATCTATATCAGCGGCGGCTGGCTGGGAGAACAGGAGCCGCTTAGCCCCTGCTTGGAGGTGGATCTCAGCGCTGGCGCGATCGCAAAAAGAGCCGGAACACTCCAATACCAGATCGACCTCTAGTTCGCTCCAGGGGAGCTTGCGTGGGTCGGGTTGGTTCAGCGCCAGGATCCGATCGCCATCGATCAGTAGATGGCTGTCGTCGTTTTCGACCGGCAGTGGGAAGCGGCCGTGGGTGGTGTCGTAGCGAGTGAGGTAGGTGAGGGTGTCGAGGTTGGTCAGCTCATTGATCGCAACAACCCGAAAGGGTCGCGCTGAATCCTTGCTCCGGTCACCCGAGTAGAGGGCGCGCAGGACGCATTGACCGATACGGCCATAACCGTTGATAGCGATGTTAAAAGTCTTCAAAGGCTGGATCTCAAAGGCGGGTTCTCAGGGTTAAGCTTACTATCTCAAAGGGTGGTTTTTTAAAATTCTGTGTTAAAAGTTCGGTGCTTAAAAGTTCTGTGCTTAAACCTTCGGTTGTACGTTGGCGTGTAAGAGGCGTAGAGCCTACCGAGTCCGTTTAGGAGCCCGGTAGGCGGCGCGTTAGCAACCCAGTTACAGCAGTTCGTTAACCTTGGCGACAACGTTGTCGACGGTAAAGCCGAACAGCTTGAACAGTTCACTGGCCGGCGCCGATTCACCGAAGCTGGTCATGCCGACAATGCGGCCGTTAAGGCCAACGTACTTGTACCAGAAGTCCGCGTGTGCGGCTTCAACAGCTACCCGTGCCGAGACCGCGGCGGGCAATACCGACTCGCGATATTCGGCCGACTGGGCTTCGAAGGCTTCGGTGCAGGGCATAGACACAACCCGAACATTGCGGCCTTCGTTGCTCAGTGCTTCGGCCGCATCCATCGCCAGGCCGACTTCGGAGCCGGTCGCGATCAGAATGGCATCGGGCTGGCCGCTGCTGTCGCGGAGGATATAGCCGCCGCGCTGGATATTATTCAACTGCTCAGGGCTGCGCTGCTGGTGGGGCAAATTCTGGCGTGAGAACACCAGTGCCGAGGGGCCCTCAACACGCTCCAGCGCATTCTTCCAGGCCACCGCCGATTCAACCGCATCGCAGGGGCGCCACAGATCCAGATTGGGCGTGCTACGCAGGTTGGCGAGCTGTTCGATCGGTTGGTGGGTTGGGCCATCTTCGCCCAGGCCGATGGAATCGTGGGTATAAACAAAGAGTGTGCGCTGGCGCATCAGTGCTGCCATCCGCACCGCATTCCGGGCGTACTCCATAAAGATCAGGAAGGTCGCGCCGTAGGGGATGAAGCCACCGTGTAGGGCGACACCGTTCATGATGGCAGACATGCCGAACTCGCGCACGCCGTAGAACAGGTAGTTACCGCTGGCATCGTCCTTGGTGACGCCCTTGCAACCGCTCCAGATAGTCAGGTTGGACCCGGCCAGATCGGCCGAACCACCGAGCAGTTCGGGCAATTGCGGGCCATAGGCGTTGAGGGCATTTTGCGAGGCTTTACGGCTGGCGATGGTCTCCCCCTTCGCTTGCAGTTCTTCGATATAGGCTTGTGACTGGGCGGCGAAATCTTCGGGCAGGTCGCCGCTGATCCGGCGCAGGAACTCGGATGCCAGTTCCGGGTAGGCATCGGCATACTCGGCGAATTGCTCGTTCCAGTTGTTTTCAATCACCACGCCGTGTTCACGGGCATCCCACTCGCTGGAGATCTCCTCCGGGATCACGAAAGGCGCATGCTCCCAGCCCAGCGCTTTGCGGGTCAGGGCGATCTCGTCGTCACCCAGCGGCGCGCCGTGGCAATCTTCTTTGCCCTGCTTGTTGGGTGAACCGAAACCGATCAGGGTCTTGCAGCAGATCAGGGTTGGCTGGCCAGTATTTTCACGCGCCAGCTCGATAGCCGCATGGATCGCATCGGCATCATGGCCGTCGACGGCAGGGATTACCTGCCAGCCGTAGGCGTCGAAACGTTTGACGGTATCGTCGGTGAACCAGCCCTCGACCTCGCCATCGATGGAGATGCCGTTGTCGTCGTAGAAAGCGATCAGTTTACCCAGCCCCAGGGTCCCCGCCAGTGAGCAGACCTCGTGGGAGATCCCCTCCATCATGCAACCGTCACCGAGGAAGCAGTAGGTGTAGTGATCGACAATCTCGTGTTCTTCACGGTTGAACTGACCGGCCAGGGTCTTCTCGGCCAGCGCCATCCCCACGGCATTAGCCAGACCCTGTCCCAGCGGTCCGGTGGTGGTTTCAATCCCTGGGGCGTAGCCATACTCCGGGTGCCCGGCCGTTTTGCTGTGCAGCTGACGGAAGTTTTTCAGGTCGTCGATGCTGAGCTCGTAACCCGACAGATGCAGCAGCGAATAAAGTAGCATCGAACCGTGGCCGTTAGAGAGCACGAAACGGTCGCGGTTAATCCACTGCGGATTGGCGGGGTTGTGCTGCAGGTAGTCATTCCAGAGTACTTCGGCGATATCGGCCATGCCCATGGGCGCACCGGGGTGTCCGGATTTGGCTTGCTGGACTGCATCCATGCTCAGGGCACGAATCGCATTGGCTAGGTCTCTGCGGGATAGCATGAGGAAAACTCCTGGCGTAAACGGGGTAGGGTTTTAAAAAAATAGGTGCGTATTCTCTCGCACTCGGTCGATAGCAGCAAATAGGAATGGCAATAAAATGAGCAATGGGCAACTAAAGCTCACCAAGGATACGGCCGAATTAGGTCCATTGGGATAATAAATGCGGTGAGACAGAAGTGCGAGCTGGTGCAAATGAGGCTATCATAGCGCCCCCACTCTGGAGTCGAACAGCTGAGGGTTGTCTTGTACACCCCGCTTTTTGCAACATTCCCCAGCTTGGTAATTAAGTCACTGTGTTTTGAGTACATCCATAGAGTGCTCGTAACGCATTCAATTATTAAGGAAAAACTATGAGTAACTATTCTGTTTTCACCTCCGAGTCGGTTTCTGAAGGGCATCCCGATAAGATGGCCGATCAGATCTCCGATGCGATCCTGGATGCGATCCTGGCCGATGACCCTAACTCCCGTGTTGCGGTAGAGACCCTGGTTAAGACCGGGATGGCCATTGTGGCCGGTGAAGTCCGCACCTCGACCTACGTGGATCTGGAAGATATCGTCCGTAACGTCATCCTCGATATCGGTTACACCAGTTCGGATGTCGGCTTCGATGGCGCGTCCTGTGCGGTGATCAATGCCATCGGCAAGCAGTCGGTGGATATCGCCGTGGGTGTCGATGAGGCAAGCGACAAGGACCTGGGCGCCGGTGACCAGGGACTGATGTTCGGCTATGCCAGCAACGAGACCGAGGTGTTGATGCCTGCACCGATCTACTATGCCCACCGTTTGATGGAGCGACAGGCGCAGCTGCGGAAGAAGGGGATCCTGCCCTGGCTGCGTCCGGATGCCAAGTCGCAGGTCACCCTGCGCTACGAAAACGGTAAGCCGGTCGCGATCGATGCGGTCGTAGTGTCGACCCAGCATGCGCCCGGCATCGCCCAGACCGATATCCGTGAAGCGGTGATGGAGGAGATTGTCCAACATGTATTGCCGGCGGAGTGGTTACATAAGAATACCCAGTACCATATCAACCCGACCGGGCAGTTTATTATCGGTGGCCCGATGGGCGATTGTGGCCTGACCGGACGCAAGATCATCGTCGATACCTACGGTGGCATGGCGCATCACGGCGGCGGCGCGTTCTCGGGTAAGGATCCTTCCAAGGTCGATCGCTCGGCGGCCTACGCCGGTCGTTATGTGGCCAAAAATATTGTCGCGGCGGGTCTGGCGGATCGTTGTGAAATTCAGATCTCCTACGCCATCGGTGTGGCCGAGCCAACCTCGATCAGTGTCAACACCTTCGGTACCGGGAAGCTTGATGACGACAAGATTGTGCCGCTGATCCGCGCCCATTTCGACCTGCGCCCACGCGGCCTGATCGAGATGCTGGATCTGAAGCGTCCTATCTATCGCGCCACCGCCGCCTACGGTCACTTTGGCCGTGAAGAGCCGGAGTTTACCTGGGAGCGGACCGACAAAGCCGAGGCCTTGCGTCAGGCTGCCGGGCTTTAATTCAGGCCATCCTCTATGCGCTTACCTCGCGTCTATGAACCTCAGCCGCTGCTTGCAGGGGCTGAGTTAGCGCTTAACGACAGTGCCGTTCAGCATCTGGGACGGGCGCTGCGGATGCGCCCGGGCGATCAGGTGCTGTTGTTTGATGGTGCTGGCAATGAACATCAAGCCGAGTTACTGGTGCTTGGCAAGCGTGCGGTGACGGTTCGAGTCGGCCCTGCGCTTGAGCGCAGGGCCGAATCTGCGCTCAGCATCGAGCTGGGGCAGGTGATGTCCCGCGGCGAGCGGATGGATTATGCGGTGCAGAAGGCGACCGAGCTCGGCGTCAGCCGGATCGTGCCGCTGTTTAGCGAGCGTTGCGAAGTCAAACTCAGCAACGAACGTCAAGACAAGCGCGTCCAGCATTGGCAACAGGTAGCGATCAGCGCCTGCGAGCAGAGCGGACGTAGCCGGGTGCCGGAGATACTGCTGCCGCAGCCGCTGTCGAGCTGGCTGGCGCAGTGCCAACGCGAGCTTAAACTGGTGCTGCATCCAGATGCCGCGATGCCGCTATCGCAACGCCAGACCCCGGCGTCTGTCGCCCTGCTGATCGGGCCGGAAGGCGGTTTGAGCGCCCAGGAGATCGACCAGGCCCGCAGTGCCGGGTTTGAGTCGCTGCAGCTCGGACCGCGGGTGCTGCGCACCGAGACCGCGCCCGTCGCGGCGCTGTCGGTGCTGCAGTATCTGTGGGGCGATCTGGGCTGAGTCCGGACTCTTTTTTGTGGGTCGGACTTCAGTCCGACGATGGCTGCTCCTTGCTAGCATTGCTGGACTAAAGTCTAGCTCACAGGGTTTTTCAGGGATCTTTAGCACGGCGCTATTTTTCCTGCCAGCTCTGTTACTATTACGTCCTGTTTATCTTTGCTCCTGAGGAACTGATGCATGAGTCTTAAACTCGGCGTGGTCATGGACCCGATTGAAGCGATCAACTACAAAAAAGACAGCAGCATGGCGATGCTCTGGGCAGCCCAGGATCGAGGCTGGGAACTGTTCTATCTGGAGCAGTCCGGGCTCTATCTGCAAGATGGGGTGTCGATGGGGCGGATGGCGCCGTTGAGCGTTAAGCGAGACCCTGCAGATTGGTTTGCTCGGGGCGACTATCAGCACTTGCCGCTGGCTGATCTGGATGTGATCCTGATGCGTAAGGATCCGCCCTTTGATAATGAGTTTCTCTACAGCACCTACCTGCTCGAGCAGGCCGAACGGGAAGGGGTGCTGGTGGTGAATCGGCCGCAGAGTCTGCGCGACTGCAATGAAAAACTCTTTGCCACCCGTTTTCCTCAGTGCTGTCCGCCGCTGCTGGTCAGTCGGGATCCGGCGCTGCTAAAAGCCTTCCATGCGAAACATCAGGATGTGATCTTTAAGCCGCTGGATGGGATGGGCGGCGCGTCGATCTTTAGAGTCAAGGCCGATGATCCCAATCTCAGCGTGATTCTGGAAACCCTGACCGGGCATGGCAGCCAGCAGATCATGGCGCAGCGCTATATCCCCGAGATCGTCGATGGCGATAAACGCATTCTGCTGATCGATGGCGAGCCGGTGGATTACGCCCTGGCACGCATCCCTTCGCAGGGGGAAACTCGCGGAAATCTGGCTGCCGGAGGTAAGGGCGTTGGCCGTCCGCTGACCGAGCGTGACCGCTGGATCTGCGCCCAGGTTAAGGCAGAGGTGAAGGAGAAGGGGTTGTTATTTGTTGGCCTGGATGTGATTGGTGACTACCTGACCGAGATTAATGTCACCAGCCCAACCTGCATCCGTGAGCTTAACGACCAGTTCGGACTCGATATTGGCGGGCAGCTGATGGACGTAATCGGCGCGCGCTTTAACCGTTAATGCCAGCTGAAACCTGATGAGCCAAACGCTTAGCCCGCCTGCTCCGCTCGTTCATGCGCCATTAGCGCCTGCTCAAACCCCGGTCAGCTCGGTTGACCGGTTTGGTTTTACCCTGTTTGTTGCGATCACGGTGCATGCGCTGCTTATCTTGGGGCTAGGTTTCGAGGATGAGCAGCCGGCACCTGCCGCAACCACGCTGGAAGTGACACTGGCTCAATTCAGCAGTGAAAAAGCGCCCGATAAAGCGGATTTTATTGCTCAAAATAATCAGCTAGGCAGCGGTGAGCTGGAGCAGAAAACCCTGCCTGCTGCTCGCGAGGTGGCACCCTTTCAGAATAACCAAGCCACCCCGGTAGCCCCGGGTATGGCGCCCAGCCAATTTGAACAGATCCAGCCGCCGCAGCCCGAAGTTGTTGAGCAACCGGATACCGCGGATGCCAAGCGGCAGGTCGAAACAAAGCAGCCAGAGCAGATCAGTACTCGGGCGGATAGTCTGTGGCAGGTGGTTAATCGTCCCCCTGAAAACGCCGCTGCCGAGGAGCCTGTCGCGACCGGGCTGAGTTCTTCGCTGTTGGCGCGGAGTCTGGAGATCGCCAGTTTGGAGGCTAAGCTGGACAGCCTTCGCCAGGAACAGGCCAGTGCACCGCGGGTACGCCGGCTGACATCAGCCTCGACCCGGGCATCCTTTGATGCCCAGTATCTGGACAGTTGGCGGCGCAAGGTGGAGCGGGTCGGTAATCTCAATTATCCTGAACAGGCTCGGCGTCGAGAGCTTTACGGTAATCTGCGCTTGCTGGTGGTGCTGCGTCCTGACGGCAGTTTAGAGCGTGTTGATGTGCTCAAGTCTTCTGGTCACAAGGTGCTCGATGATGCGGCCAAACGCATCGTTCGGCTCGCTGCGCCCTATGCTGCTTTCCCGCCGGAGCTGCGTAAGCGTGCTGACCGGGTTGAAATTATCCGCACCTGGAAGTTCGAGCGTTCGCGATTGGGTGTGAACAACTAAGACCGCTGACGGTGAGGCTATCTCTGGATTCAGGCTAAAAATCTCACTTTTTTGTGTATTTTTGACTATATTTTAACCAGAGCGTTCTTGGTTGAGCTATTCAAGCTTAGTTTTCCAGAGGTGAATTATGACCGTATCCATCACCCCCGCTGCACCGTCGCGGATACCCGCTTCGGCCCCGGATTCCCCCTCCGTAAACCGTACTCAGGTGGACGCACCCGCCGAACTTTCGATCCGGGAACAGCTGCGCCAGAGTGGCAATGCGGCCATCATGCAGGCGAACCAGCAGGTCAGCCTGCAAGCAGGTAACGAGTCATTGGCACTGTTTTACACCGCTGCGATCGATGCGATCAATGAAAAGCTGGCGCCCAGCCTGGGTGAAAATGCATTGCAGCGTGGCATCGATGAGGGCCTGGATGTCTCGCCCCAGGCCACGGCTGATCGAATTGTATCGCTGACCACGGCGATGTTTTCGCGCTACCAGGATAGCAATCCGGAATTAAGCTTTAGCGCTCAGGTTGAACGTTTTGTTGAGGTGATTTCCGCAGGGATCGAGCAGGGCTTCAATGAGGCACGGGATATTCTGGATGGCCTGAATGTGCTTGAAGGTGATATCGCCACCAATATCGATGCGACCTATGCGTTGGTTCAGCAGGGGCTCGAGGCGTTTAGCGAACGTCAGCTTGGGGGACAGGGCGAGGCAACCACTTAGTCGTTGCTTTTTAATCGTTAGTTTCCAACCCTGGACTAATCAAGCGCCAGGAATATAGCCTTTCTGCACGGTGCCGCTGGCGATCATTCGTGACAGGTAGTTCAACTTATTGGGGTCCTGGTCGACGATATCAGCCGTTACCGTCACCCGTTCGCAGTCGATGCTGCTCTCGTTAGCCTGTAACCCGCTTACAAAGGCGTTGATCCGGGCCACCTCTGCAGTGGCTCCCTGCTTCTGTTCCAGGTCAACCACGACCGATTCAAACAGCGCCGGTATACCTGCGTCGACCCTGCAGGTTAGCACGAGCTGCTTCAGGCTCAGGGTCTTGATCTGGCATTGGCTGGTGTGATCTGCAAAGCGTAATTGGGCGCTGCCTTTAGATGCAACCGGCTTGCTTGGTTTGGCGGGCTTTGCCGGTGCTGTCTTGGCCGCAGCGACTTTGGCCGCAGTTGGGGTGGTGATTCGGGTTGCCGTTAAGGCGCTGACCGAGCTGTCTGTGGGTGCTGCCGCGGCAGCCTGGCGTTTCCCCAGGACCTTGATCACTTTTGCTTGCAGCGCCTCGCTGGTGAAAGGCTTGCCGATATAATCGCTAACACCGGCGTGGATAGCTTCGATCACATTGGCTTTGTCGCCCCGGCTGGTGACCATGACGAAGGGGACGCGTGATCTCTTTTCTTGCCGAACCCAGTTGAGTAGTTCGATTCCGGACATCTCCGGCATCTCCCAGTCGCACAGGATCAGATCGTAGTCTTTGCCTTCGAGTTGCTGCTGCGCTTTACGGCCGTTGACGGCATCCTCAACCTGCATATTGGGGAATTTAGCATGCAGCGTCTTACGTACCATCTCACGGATAAAAGCAGCGTCGTCGACGACTAGGACCTTCAGTTGTTCCATTCTTGTTCCTTTTACCAGCGTCAGCGAATAAGAATACCCGAGCTAGTATTTGCTCTCTAGCTTGTTGTTATAACAGGGCACAGAATGATATCACAGAGTTAGCTGAATGTTTGCCAAGCGGCTCGTCGTGAGAGTTGGTTTTTTGCTATGCATCCAGTCTTAAAACGATCAGACCGCCAGTCGAATTAAACCGATTAAGACTGAATCGATTCGCGCTTAGGCTTGAGTCTGAGCCGCGCTGGGAAGATACTTAAACCATGAAACTATCTGGCTCCGACATTAATCTCTGCAATCATTTCTTGATCTCGATGCCGCATCTGCGAGGCAGTAGCTTTGAGCAGACGCTGACCTACATTTGCGAGCATAGCGATCAGGGGGCCATGGGGCTGGTTGTTAACCGGCCGATGGAACTCTCATTCGAGCAGATCTTAGGTCACCTGGATATTGAGATGGATAGCGTCCATGACGCGCTGTGTCCCATTTATGCAGGCGGGCCGGTTGAGATTGAACGCGGGTTTATCCTGCATAGCCCGGCTGAGCAGTCCTGGAGTTCTAGCTTTGCTATTAATGAGCAGCTGCATCTGACCACCTCGCTGGATATTCTGCATGCGATTGCAGAGGGTCAAGGGCCGCAGCGATACTTGATTACACTCGGTTACGCCGGCTGGGGGGCGGGACAGTTGGAGCAGGAAATACTGGATAACAGCTGGTTAAGTTGTCCGGCTGATTTGGATATACTGTTCGACACCGAATCGCATCAGCGACTGGACGCGGCGGCCAATAGCCTGGGTGTTAATCTCGACCTTCTCAGTAGCCAATCTGGACGAGCTTGAAACGCCACTGAGGCTAACGGCCGTTCTGAATCTAACTATACAGCGAGCACTCCCTGTGATCTTGGCATTTGATTTTGGCACCACCCGCTTCGGCGTGGCGGTGGGTCAGGCGATCACCGCCACGGCAACACCACTCAAACCGATCTCCGCGAAAGAGGGTATCCCAGACTGGCGCTGTATCGAAGCGCTGGTTAACGAATGGCAGCCCGAGGGGTTTGTGGTTGGATTGCCGTTGAATATGGATGGCAGCCTGTGCGAGATGTCTTACCGGGCACGTAAGTTCGCCAACCGCCTACACGCCCTCTATGGCCAACCCAGTTATCTGATGGATGAGCGCCTGACCAGCCACGAAGCCAAAGGCTATCATCTGGCGGCAGGGGGCGGTGCCGATTTTAAAAAACATTCGATGGATGGTCTGGCCGCCCAGCTGATTCTTGAAAGCTGGTTTCGTGAGCCGGTTCATCGCTCCAGTCTGGATAAATTTAGCCACGCCTAGGATCAAGAGTAGATGTCAGAGCATATAGATGTAGAGCAGTTGTTGGAGGCGATGAGCGCCGAACTGAAACAGCAGCTGAGCCAGCGTGGTATTGATAAGCCGATGCTGGTCGGTATTCGCAGCGGGGGCGTTTGGCTGGCTGAGCGGATGCGTCAGATATTGGAGCTGGAAGACCCTATAGGTATTCTCGATATCAGTTTTTATCGTGACGATTTCACCCGTATCGGTCTCAATCCCAGAGTACAGCCTTCGGCATTGCCGGTGATGACCGAGGATAGGGATATCATATTGATCGACGATGTCTTGATGAGCGGCAGGACCGTCCGCGCGGCGCTTAACGAACTGTTCGATTACGGCCGACCCGCCTCGGTACTGCTGGTGACGCTGCTCGATCTGCAGGCGCGGGAGCTGCCGATACGGGCCGATATCGTCGGTAAAATCCTGCAGCTGCAGCCCGGTCAGCAGATCAAACTGTCGGGCCCCGAGCCTCTGGCGCTGCAGATCACCCAGCGTGATGCTTGATGGATACGCATGATACCTCTGCCATTAACTTTATAACCGACTTGGAATAGTTGCGATGAATCCAAACCGTGACAGCCTCCAGCTGCAACTGAACCACCAGGGTCAGCTCCGCCATTTTTTAACCACCGAAGGGCTCAGCCGTGAACTGCTGACCGATATCCTTAATACCGCCGATTCGTTCGTCGATATGGGTGCTCAGTCGGTTAAAAAAGTACCGCTGCTGCGGGGTAAGACGGTCGTGAATCTGTTTTTTGAGAACAGCACCCGGACTCGCAGTACCTTTGAGCTGGCCGCCAAACGGTTGTCGGCCGATGTGTTGAATTTGGACATCGCCACCTCCGCGACCACCAAAGGGGAAACACTGCGCGATACGCTCTGGAATCTCGAAGCGATGCAGAGCGATATGTTCGTAGTTCGGCATCCGCATAGCGGCGCAGCGCACTTCATTGCCGAGCATGTGACCCCCAACGTCGCCATTATTAATGCCGGTGATGGTCGCCATGCGCACCCGACCCAGGCGATGCTGGATATGTTGACGATTCGCCGCCATAAAGGGGACTTTTCGGCGCTTAAAGTTGCGATCGTCGGTGATTCACTGCATTCGCGGGTTGCCCGGTCACAGATTCACGCGCTCAATACCCTGGGTGCTGCCGAGGTGCGGGTGATTGCCCCTAAGACGTTGCTGCCCACCGATATCGATAGCCTGGGGGTGAAGGTCTACCGCGATCTGAACCAGGGACTCAAGGACGTGGATGTGGTGATCATGCTACGGCTGCAGCTAGAGCGGATGAAGAGTGCCTTTCTGCCATCGCAGGGCGAGTTTTATAAGCTCTATGGGCTCTCGCGTGAACGTTTGGCCATCGCCAACCCTGGTGCCATCGTGATGCATCCTGGGCCGATTAATCGTGGCGTCGAGATCGAGTCTGAAGTGGCAGACGGTGCCCAGTCGTTGATTCTAAAACAGGTGGGTTACGGTATCGCGACCCGGATGGCGGTGATGTCGATGGCCATGAGCGGCCAGCAGTTGAGCGAACCGCTCTGATCCCCTAATTGAAAAGCTAGGCAGTGTAACGATGAAAATTCATATTCAAGGCGGTCGGCTGATCGATCCGGCCAACAACATCGACGGACAGTTTGACCTCTATCTGCAACAGGGACAGGTGGTCGCTGTCGGCAACGCCCCCGAGGGGTTTGTCGCCGAGCAACTGATTGAGGCCTCCGGGCAGGTGGTGTGCCCAGGATTGATCGACCTCCAGGCTTTTTTACGCGAGCCGGGGCAGAGCCATAAAGGCAGCATCGCCAGTGAAGGGGCTGCCGCTGCTGCGGGGGGCGTCACCACGCTGTGCTGCTCGCCAGTCACCCAACCTGTCCTGGATACCCCGGCAATCGCCCGGTTGATTCAGGATCGGGCTGTTGCTGCAGGCAATGTCCGGGTGCTGCCGCTGGCGGCTTTGACTCAGGGGCTGGAAGGTGAGCATCTGAGTAACATGGTGTCACTGCAGGAGGTGGGCTGCGTCGGCTTTACCAATGCAGGCTTTGGTATCCCCAATGCACAGACGCTGCTGCGCTGTTTGGAATATGCCGCTACGCATGATCTGCTGGTATTTGTACGCCCTAACGAGCCTGTTTTGGGCGCCGGTTGTGCCCATGACGGGGCGATGGCGATGCGGCTCGGACTGGAGGGGATTCCTTCCGTTGCCGAGACGCTGGAGGTGTCACGTTATCTGTTGTTGGCTGAGCAGACGGGTGCCCGGCTACATTTTGGTCAGCTATCCTGTGAGCGCTCGATCGAGATGATCGAGCAGGCACAGGCGCGCGGCCAGCAGGTCAGTGCGGATATCGCGGTGCATCAGTTGTTGCTCGATGATACGTTCTTGGAAGGGTTCGACAGCCGTTTCCATCTGTCCCCGCCGTTGCGTTCTAAGCGTGACCGAACGGAACTTCGAGAGGCGCTGGTGCGTGGTGGGATCAGCGCACTTTGCTCCGATCATCAGCCGCATGACGCGGCGGCGAAAGCGGCCCCTTTCAGTGCCACCGAGCCGGGAATGATCGGGTTGCAGACATTGCTGCCCTTAGGGCTGGAGCTGGTTGCGCAAGAACTACTGACTTTACCGCAGCTGATCGCCCTGCTCAGCGCTACCCCGGCGAAGATTTTGGGACTGGAGCTAGGACAGTTAGCGGTAGGTGCTGTCGCCGACATCTGTATTTTCGATCCGCAGCAGTCCTGGACCTTTGATGCCAACAGTAACCGCTCGCACAGTCACAACAGCCCCTATTGGGGGCAGGCGCTTAGGGGTCTGGTAAGTCGTACCCTGTTGGCGGGTGAGCAGGTCTATCCACGTTAGCAGCTACGTCCGCAGAGGCGTTCGACTAAACTCTGGAGATCAACGATGGCCGGAGTGAGACGCTATGTATGTGATTCGACCGATTCAGCGGCAGGATCTGGATGCACTGATTGCCATTGCCGAGTTGAGCGGCCCCGGCTTTACCTCGTTGCCGCATCACCCGGGGCTGCTGGAGTTAAAGATCGCCCAGTCGATCGACTCCTTCAAGCAACCGGTTAGCCGCACTAAGGGCGAGCATTACCTGTTTGTGCTGGAGGATAGCGAGCAGCAGACGGTGATAGGTACCAGCGCCATCACCTCTTCGGTAGGGATGGCTGATCCTTGGTATCACTATCGGATCGGTACCGTGGTCCACGCATCGCGAAAGCTGAGGGTACATAATCAGTTTCGGACCCTGTATCTATGCAATGACTACACCGGCCACTCGGAAGTCTGCAGTCTGTTTCTGCATCCCGATTATCGGCGGAATAAAAATGGTGCGCTACTTTCCAAGAGCCGCTTCTTATTTATGGCGCAATATCCAGAGCGGTTTGCTGAACGGGTGATTGCGGAGATGCGTGGCGTCTCCACGGCAGAAGGGGTCAGTCCGTTTTGGGAGGGGCTGGGGCGACGTTTTTTTAGCATGGATTTCTCTGAAGCGGATTACCTGACCGGGCTTGGTAATAAATCGTTTATCGCTGAGCTGATGCCGAAATCGTCGATCTATATCCACCTATTGTCCGAAGCCGCGCAGCAGGTGATCGGCGAGGTGCATAGCAACACCCGACCCGCGCGCAAGATGCTCGAAGATGAAGGCTTTCGTTTCGATGGCTATGTAGATATCTTCGATGCCGGACCGACCCTGGTGACCCGACTTAAAGATATCCACAGCATCCGCCACAGCGAGACTCAGTCTGTGCAGCGGGTCGATCGGATTCAGGATAATCAAGAGCTGCTGCAGCCCTGTTTGGTCGCCAACACCCAGCGGCAGCAGTTTCGGTGTTTGCTGGAGACTGTCCCTTATCGCATGGGGGCGCCTTTGCTGTTATCCTCCGAACAGGCCGATGCCTTGTTGTTGCAAGACGGAGACCTGGCGCGACTGGTGCCACTGGCACAACCTGGATAAATAAATAAGGAGTACTGATGGTTCCAGCAAGCGAACTGACCCAGCCTTCGGCCCGGCTTTATTATGCGCACGACCCCATGTGCAGCTGGTGCTGGGCCTTTCATCCCTGCTGGCAAGAGATCGAGAGTGGCCTGCCGGAGTCGATTGAGGTGGTGCGCCTGGTCGGAGGCCTGGCGTCGGATAGTCAGGAGCCGATGGCGGCAGAGATGCAGCAATTTTTGCAGCAGACCTGGGTTCGGATTCAAACCCAGGTGCCGGGCACCGAATTCAATTTTGATTTTTGGCGTAACTGCAGCCCGCGCCGGTCGACCTATCCCGCCTGCCGTGCGGTGATCGCTGCACGCCAGCAGCAGGCTGGTGCCGCGATGACGCTGGCGATCCAGGCGGCCTACTACCTCAACGCCCGTAATCCGTCGGATGATACGACACTGGTCGAATTGGCCGCTGAGCTAGGCTTGGATAGCGCGCAGTTCGCGCAAGATCTGGGATCGACGCTGACTCAGCAACGGCTCCTGGAAGAGATCAGATTCTGCCAGCAGATCGGCGCCCAGGGGTTTCCCAGTCTGGTCTTGGAGCAGGCCGGGCAGCGTTGGCTGTTAGCGCTCGACTATAAGAATCCGGAGCGGGTGCTGACCCAGATCGAGCAACGGCTACAGCCTTGAGCCAAAGGATACAGCCTTGAGCCAAAGGATACAGCCTTGAGCCAACAGATACAGTCTTCAGATAAAGCCTCCTGATTAGCCACAACACTCAGCCATGATGCTGCCGTCTATTTGTGGGTTGGTCTGAAATTGCTCCTGCAGTTAAGACACGCCCCACTTCCCTGTGGGTCGGGCTTCAGCCCGACGGGGCTCAGGGTCCCGCTAGGCTGTCGGGTTAAAACCCGACCTACAGAGTCGGGGGCCGTGGGTCGGAATTCATTCCGACATCGAGGGTAGCCTCGGGCCTGCGTCGGGTTAAAACCCGACCTACAGGAATACTGTGGGAGGTGCGGAAAGCCTATTGTTACCCCCCAGCCTTTTCTGCCTCTGTATCAGCTACCGAGACTTCCTGCTGCGATGGGTAGGCAAGCAAGAAAGCGCCAAACTCGGCAATGGGAAGCGGCCGACTGAATAGATAGCCTTGATAAGCATGACAGTCATTCTCGGCCAGAAAGTCGCGCTGCTCCTGTGTTTCTACCCCTTCGGCAATGACATTAAGGCTAAGGCTATGCGCCAGGGCCACGATAGTGCGGGCAATGGCTGCGTCATTGGGGTTGCTGACTACATCGCGGACGAAGGACTGGTCGATCTTTAGTTGCTCCAGCGGTAAGCGTTTCAGATAGGTGAGCGATGAGTAGCCGGTACCGAAATCATCGAGTGAAAAGCGAACCCCTAGCGCGCGCAGGCGATTCATTTTAGTGATGCAGTCTTCAATGTTATCGAGCAGGTGGCTTTCGGTGATCTCCAATTTGAGTCTGCAGGGGTTGACCCCGGTTTGTTCCAGCGTCGCTACCACCTGTTCGACAAAGTCATCTTGATGGAGTTGGCCTGCACTGACGTTCACGGCCAGAACCAGCTTGGCCGTGGTTGGATCGGTGCTCCATAGGTTTAGTTGATGACAGGCGGTTTCTAGCACCCAGCTGCCGAGCGGTAGAATCAAACCGGTTTCTTCGGCGAGAGGGATAAAGGTTACAGGAGGCACCAGCCCGCGCTCAGCGTGCTGCCAGCGAACCAAGGCTTCAGCACCGGTAGTCTGGCCCTGGCTATCGAGCTGAGGTTGGTAATAAAGAACAAACTGCTGCAGCCTCAAGGCGCTACGTAGCTCCGCTTCCAGTGCTACCCGGGCGGTGATCTCGGCCTGCATCGCCGGGTCGAAAAAGCACAGCCCATTGCGTCCTGCTGCCTTGGCGTTGTACATCGCCATATCGGCGCGCTTCATCAGTTCTTCAAGGTTGTCATCGGCTGAAAACAGAGTGATGCCGATACTGGCACTGCCCAGATATTCCTGGCCGTCCAGATCGTGAGGACGGCTGATCGCATCGAGAATTTTAGTCGCGACGGTCTTGGTTTGCCTCGCCGCTTCGAGGCGCTCAGCGCTCAGCCCTTTGAGCATCACCACAAATTCATCGCCGCCGAGCCTAGCGACGGTATCCTCTTCACGGACACAGTGACTGATGCGCTCAGCAGTCTGGACCAACAGCATGTCCCCCTTGTCATGACCAAGGGTGTCATTGAGAGTCTTAAAGTAGTCGAGGTCGATTAACAGCAGCGCGCCCTCATAGCCGCTGCGAGTGCTTGAGGCCAGAGCCAGCTGGAGCCGGTCGGTGAGCAAGCGGCGGTTAGGCAGTCCGGTCAGAGGATCGTAGAAAGCCAGGTTGAGTATCTGTTCCTCTGCCGCTTTTCTCTCGGTGATATCGGTCTGGGTGGCGATGTAATGGGTGACCTCAGCATCGACACCTTTGACCGCGGTGATGCTGAGCCATTTAGGATAGATCTCACCGCTTTTGCGTTTATCCCAGATCTCGCCCTGCCAGCTGCCGCTGGCGTTGATAGAGCCCCACATCTGGTCATAAAACGCAGCATCATGCTGACCCGAGGCAAACATGCTTGGCGATTGGCCATCAATCTCTTCTGCCGAGTAACCGGACATCTCGATAAAGGACTGGTTGGCCCTCAGAATGCGATTATGGGCATCGGTGATCAGCATCCCCTGCTGAGATTCGAAGGCAGCGGCGGCGATGCGCAGCGAGGACTCCGTCTGTTTGCGGTTGGTGATATCGGTGGAGATACCGCAGAGCGCATAAATAGTGCCGTCCTTATCGCGCAGCGGTAGTTTGACCGACATGAAGGTGTTAGTGCTTAGGTCCGCGGCGTTGGTGTTGATCTCTTCTAGGGCGACACGCTCGCCAAGCTCGATCACCCTGCGGTCATTGATACGCTGATTGGTTGCCGTTTCAGAGGTAAAAAAATCGCTATCCTCGCAATCTATAATGCCGTCCAAGGTTTTACCGAACAGCTCGCAGGTGTGCTTATTCGCGTATTGGTAGCGGTAGCGGCTGTCTTTGATATAGATACAGGCTTCGACGCTGTCGAGGATGGTATGGAGTTTGTACTCACTCTCCTGGAGTGCTTGTTCGGCCTGCTTGCGGGCAGTGATATTGTGGGCGATTCCCAATACGCCAATCACCTGGCCCTGGTCATCGCGTACCGACGTCTTGGTGGTTTCTACCAGTATCTGCTGGCCGGTGTCGGCAAATGTCAGCGACTCTTCGTTGCTGAGCGGGGTGTCGGCAGCGATCGCTAGTTGGTCATGAGCACGGAAGGAGTCGGCCTGCGCGTTATCTACAAAATCATAGTCGGTCTTGCCGACGATATTCGCCTCCGAGGTGCCAAACAGGCGTTCAAACTGCGGGTTACAAAACCGGAATACCCCCTCCTTATCTTTCATCCACACCAGGTCGGGGGTAGCTTCCAGTAGCATTCTCTGGCGGGTACGTTCGGCCTCCAGTTCGGCGGTACGAAGCCTGACTTTACACCGTAGGGTGGCTCCCCAAAGTAGTAGCAGGATGCCGATAATGACTAGTGCAGGTAGGGCGTAGACCAGATAGCGCAGGTAGCTGGATAGGTTACTTGAATCGATGGGAGTGCCCATCCATGTCTCGTTCAGTGCCTTGAGTTCGGCAGAGGGTATGGACGAGAAGCCCTGGTTGAGCAGCGCCAGCGTTGCAGCATCGCCTTTATGCACCGCACGATGCAACTTGCCAACGTTAAGTTGGAAGGCTTTTCTGAACTGAGTTTCCGCATGAGACTTATAGAGCAGGTAGTTGGCCGGTGGTTCATCAAGACAAAAGATACGGATCTCGCCCTTGAGAGCAGCATTTACGATGAGCTCGTAATCGGCATAGGGTTTGAAGTCGGTGACTCCCGCCTGCTCTAGCGTGTTGATACAGGCATCGCCTGCCTTAACGCCGACTAAAAATCCCTGCAGGTCCTCAGCCTTGGTGATACCGCCGATATTGGTATGGGTGTAGATGGTTACGGGGATTTGAGCATAAGCCGGGCTGAAGTCGAGGAATTTGTCCCGTTCGGGGGTCTGAAAGACGGTGTCGATCACCGTTGCTTGGTGGCTAAACATCTGTTGCTGTGCGGTCTTCCAGTCGCTGGCCAGCAGTTCAACGGTGATGCCGGTCTTGCTGCTCCAGAGTGCCCAAAGATCGACCAGGTAACCGTTTAACCCCCCAGAGGTATCCCGAAAGATATAGGGCGGATAATTATCGTCGATGGCTACGATTAGCGGCGAGGCTGTGACGGGCTTCGCTGCCTCGGAGACGGCTAGCAGCGATGAGTTCAAACAGAGCAATAGGAGTGCGCCGATGCCATACAGGCGGGGTATGAACGGGTCGAATACTTTCAGTGCTAATAATTTCATTCGCATCCTTGATGGGTTGGCAGGATGAAGGCGCCGCATAGTCGACCTTCAGCCGCTAGTTGAGCACAGCATGGTACCTGCGAATAGTATCTATAAGTCGTTTATATTATCGCGGTTCTGTTAACCAGAAGCGGTAACGAGAGTTTTCTCGCCTGCGACCTATCGCCATGGGTTAGGTCGCTTGTTCTACCGCGTTTGTTCTCTGTTGGGCAGGTTAGACCCTTTATATCATAGGGTTGTTATTAAAGCGTGATTATTGCGTGATGGGACCGTGATCCTAACCCGATTAACTGAGTGCTGCTGGGCCAAACGACGGCGACTGCACCTGTTTTAAGGAGATCTACCCTGCGTAAAATAGTCTCTATGCTTGCCCTTAGCGCGGCCCTAATGCTTGCCCTTAGCGCGGCCCTAATGCTGGCGTTTAGCCATGTCCAGGACGGAGTGATGAAAAAACAGACGATGATGCCGCCCGAGGCACTACTATGAAGGGCGGCAGGATGATGAAAAGCGGCGCTGAGATGATGCCGCATCCTGTCCAGAAGGAGCAGATGAAGAAGGAGCAGATGAAGCAGATGATGATGCACCAGCCAGCGATGCAAAAAGGAACCATGCCGCCTGATACGATGAAGTCTGACCCCATGATGGGGCTAAGCAATAACGAGCTTAGTAAGCTGGGGCCTCAATTAATAAATCACCAATTAAGAAGTCATCAATTAAGGGGAGTCAGCAATCAACGTGTCAACACAGGTTTCGACAGCTCGGCAAGTCTTGGTGATTGAGGATGATCCAGATATCGCCGCGCTGGTCGCCATGCAGCTGTCCGACAACGGTTACCAGGTGCAGGTTGAACATCGGGGTGATACCGGACTCCAGGCTTTTAATCAGGGGCGTTTCGATCTGGTGGTGTTGGATCTGATGCTGCCCGGTCTCGATGGTCTAAGCCTTTGCCGCGAACTGCGCAGCGGCAGTCGTTACATCCCTATCCTGATGCTGACTGCCAAATCGACCGAGCTGGATCGGGTGCTGGGCTTGGAGATGGGGGCAGATGACTACCTCACCAAACCCTTTAGCCTGCCCGAGCTGGTCGCACGGGTGAAAGCCTTGTTACGACGGGTGGATGCGCTCTCAGCGCCTCCAGCAATCCCCCCAGGCGAGTCCGCGCCGGCCCCGATTATCGACATCCAGGGGCTGCGGCTGGATGCGCAGAAGCGCCAGGTTTCTATCCAGGGCCAGGCTGCTGAGCTAACCGCACGCGAGTTTGATCTGCTGCAGTATTTGGCGTGTCATCCGGGCCGGGTTTTCAGTCGTGTTCAACTGCTTGAACAGGTCTGGGGTTATAGTTACGAAGGCTACGAGCACACGGTGAATACCCATATCAACCGGCTTCGCGCCAAGATCGAAGCAGACCCGGCCAACCCCGTTTATGTCCAGACAGTCTGGGGTGTGGGCTATAGGTTTTTGCAATGAGGCTGACGCTGCTCCGTACCCTCTATGCCAAACTGGCATTCGGGTTGCTGCTGCTACTAATCGCGATCGGTGCAATCTATGCGCTGATCAATGTTACCATTACCGACAGTTATTTGCGTCAGCTCAACCAGCAGGTCAACCGTCATCTGGCGCGTAATCTGGTCGCCGATCGTAACCTGGTCGCCGAGGGCCGTCTTGATGAAGACGCACTGAAGGAAACCTTCAGCTTGTATATGTCGATCAACCCCAGCATCGAGATCTACCTGTTGGATCAGCAGGGACGGATCCTCTCTTACTCGGCCGATCCTGGAAAAATTAAGCGCAAGGCGGTCTCTTTGGAGCCGATCAAGGCGTTCCTGCGGATGGAGGACCCCTACCCGCTGCTGGGCGATGATCCGCGCAGCCACGACCGCCAAAAAGCCTTCTCGGTGACCGCCATTCCTGGCCAAACGGATCTCAAGGACAGCCCCGAGGGTTATCTTTATGTGGTGTTGCGTGGCGAGCAGTACGACAACGCCGAAACACTCGCCCGCAGCAGCTATCTATTACGGATGAGCGGTTGGGCGATGGCGGCCAGTCTTGGGTTTGGCCTGTTGGCTGGATTGGTGGTGTTCCATCTGCTGACCCGGCGCCTGCGGCGCTTGACCGAGCGGATGGAGCAGTTTGCCCAGCAGAGTATTCAGCCAGAGGCCGCGGTCTGTGTTTCTTCGCCACCCGGCGATGAGGTTGAGACCCTGACCCTGACCTTTGAGCGAATGGCAGAGCGGATCGGGCAACAGATCGAACAGTTACAGCAGCAGGATGGTTTGCGGCGACGGCTGGTGGCACAGGTTTCTCACGACCTGCGTACCCCGCTGGCGTCGATGCAGGGCTACCTGGAGTTGCTGCAGATCAAGCGAGACCGACTCACCGCGGAGGAGCGGGATGAATTTCTTCGAATTGCCATGCGTCAGGGGCAGCGTTTGGGTCAGCTGTTGGCCGAACTGTTCGAACTGGCCAGCCTGGATGCGCGGGAACGAGCGCCTCAGCTTGAACCCTTTGCACTGACCGAACTGATTCATGATGCGATGGAGAAGCATCGTCTGAAGGCGCAAAACCAGGGGGTGACGATGCGCCTGTCGCTTCTTCCGGGAAGCCCTCTGGTCTTTGGCGATATCGGCATGACCGAGCGGGTGCTGGACAACCTGCTCGACAACGCCATTCGCCATACCCCGGCTGAGGGACGTATCTGCGTCAGCGCAACCACCGAAGCTGGCCGGATACGGGTCTCGATTACGGACTCAGGTCCAGGCATCGCCGTCGAGCAGCTACCGCACCTGTTTGATCCTTTCTATCGCGGTGGCAGCAGCGACAGTTCGGGACAGCACGCAGGGCTTGGGCTGGCGATCGCCAAGCGGATCATGGAGTTGCAAAACGGCAGTATCAGCGCAGAGAATGTTAGCTCGGAGGGCGGCAGTCGGTTTAGTTTCTGGCTGCCTTTGAATTCAGGCTAAGGCTTAGAATGTTATCGATTTGTGATAATTGCGTGATTTTAATGTAACCCGGCCGCTCTATTCTTGTCCTAAGTACAGCGGCTGAAGCAGAGCTGCCGAAACAGAAACACAGCAAGAGGCTATTCTCATGAACAAACTTAGCGTCGTCGGCATCGCCGCACTGGTGGTCGGGCTGGGTATCAACACCCTCAGTACCGCAGAAACCCGAGACAGCAAAACTGCAGATCCACTCTCAGGACTCTCCGTTGCTACGTTTGCCGGTGGCTGCTTCTGGTGTGTCGAATCCGGATTTGAAAAGGTTCCCGGGGTTAAAGAGGTGATCTCCGGCTATACCGGTGGCGATGAACGCAATCCTACCTACAAACAGGTCTCCAGCGGCCGCACCGGTCATACCGAAGCGGTTCAGGTTTATTACGATCCTCAAGAGATCAGCTACGAGGGGCTGTTGGCGTCTTTTTGGCGCATCTTCGATCCTACCGATAGCAACGGTTCTTTCTATGATCGCGGCAGCCAGTACCGTCCCGGGGTTTTTTATAGCAGTGAAAGCCAGCGCCAACAGGCCCGAGCGTCAAGCGCACAGTTGGCCGCTTCGGGTCGCTTCGACAAGCCGATTGCGGTTGAGATTACTGCATTTAAAAGCTTCTATCCCGCCGAGGACTATCACCAGAACTATTACAAAACCAACCCGATTCGCTACAACTACTACACCGACGGCTCGGGTCGGATTCAGTTTGTCGAGAAGGCTTGGGGTAAGGATCTGAAGCTGGACTACAGCCTGTATCGTGGCGCCACAGACAAGGCCGCGATGGCCATGGCTAAACCTATGGAGAAGCCGGTGGCTGCTATGTACAGCAAACCTTCGATGGATGAGATCCGCAAAAAGCTCACCCCGTTGCAGTACCAAGTGACCCAGGAAGAGGCTACCGAGCGCCCTTTCCAGAATGCGTATTGGGACAATAAGCGAGCCGGGATCTATGTGGATATCGTCACCGGCGAACCGCTCTACTCCTCAACCGACAAGTACAAGTCTGGTACTGGCTGGCCCAGCTTTACCCGGGCGATCAGCGCAGATGTCCTCACCGAGCATAGTGATCGGAGCTTTTTCAGCGTCCGCACCGAGCTGCGTAGCAAAATCGGCGATTCCCACCTGGGGCACCTGTTTAACGATGGCCCAGCACCCACAGGGCTGCGCCACTGCATCAACTCCGCCTCGCTCAGGTTTATCCCTGCCGAGGAGCTGGAGAAACAGGGCTACGGGCAGTTTTCAAAACTGTTTAAAACGGGGATGGAGCAGGCGGCGCGCTGAGCGAGTCTTAAACAATACCCATAGGGCCAGGTTTATAGAGACGTAGATCTGAGCGCTGTAGATTATCGACGATCAGCGGCCGGAACGCCATCAGCTCAAGAATATCGCGTTGCAGATCCAGTCCGGGGGCGATCTCGATCAGTTCGATCCCCGCGGCAGTGAGCTGGAAGACACAGCGTTCGGTGATGTACAACACCTGCTGGCCACGTTCGGCGGCGTAGCGGCCGTTGAAGGTCAGATGCTCGACCTCAGCGACAAACTTGATGATCTCGGGTTTGTGAGGGCTGGCTTGCAGACCCTGATCCGTAATAGCTAATCCGGAATCACCACCGACAAAGGTACCCATAAAATAGACTTGGCGAGTGTTTTGACTGATGTTGATAAAGCCCCCGGCTCCGGCAATCTTGCTGCCAAAGCGGCTGACATTGACATCGCCCTGGGCGTTGACTTGGGCCATCCCCAGGAACGCCTGATCCAGCCCACCGCCGTCGTAGAAATCGAACTGCGCCGGTTGATCGATCACCGCCTGTGGATTGCTCACCGCACCGAAACTTAAGCCACCCGCAGGCAAGCCGCCGATACCGCCGGGTTCGATGGTCATGGTCACTGTCTCGAGCAAACCCTCCTCCTCGGCGACGGGTGCCAGGGTTTCGGGCATGCCGATTCCCAGGTTGATGATGGCGCCGGGCTGTAGCTCGAGCAGCGCCCGGCGGCCGATCAGTTTGCGCAGATCCAGCGGCAGAGCGGGTAGCGTCTGTTGGCTAGATTTTTCACCGGTATAGGCCGGATTGTAGCGCTCGCCAAAGGTTTGCCAGTGATCGTCGGATTCTGCCAGCACCACCCGGTTCACCAAAATCCCGGGTATCTGGACCATACTCGGATGCAGGCTATGCTGCTCGACCAGGCGTTCGACCTGAACCAGTACGATGCCGCCGCTGTTGTGAGTCGCCTGGGCTAACGCCAGCGCCTCCAGCGGCAAGGCTTCGCGTTCCATGGTGATATTTCCCAGCCGATCCGAGCTGGTTCCGCGCAGCAACGCGACGTTGATCGGGAAGGCTTTGTAGAACAGATACTCCCGACCGCCGATCGACATCAATTCAACCAAGGGTTCACTGGTACAGCGGTTGAGTCGTCCGCCATCGTGACGGGGATCGACAAAGGTGTGCAGGCCGACAGGGGTCAAACAGCCCGGTCGTCCGGCGGCGATATCGCGAAATAACTGGCAGATCACCCCTTGCGGCAGGTTGTAGGCTTCGATCTGCTCCTCCCGCGCCAGTTTTCCCAGACCGGGGACCAGCCCCCAGTGACCACCGACCACGCGCTTGATCAAGCCCGGATGGGTCAGATGGTTGAGCCCTCGGGTTTTACCGTCGCCCTGGCCTGCGGCGTACACCAGGGTGAGCGCCGCTGGGGTTTGGGTTGCCAAAAAGCGTGCTTCGAGCGCACAGGCTAGCAGTTCGGGAAAGCCAACACCGACAAAGCCGGCCGTCGCCAAGGTATCTCCCGAATCGATTAACGCTACCGCCTGGTCGGCGGTGACGCGTTTATCAAAGTGGATCTCGGCGCCTGAAGCGGGGGATTCTGACATAGGAGCTCCGATGGGGAGGGAAGATCTCTGGATTATAGTGCAGCCCGCAGCGCGTCGAGCTTAGTGATGCTCAATCTGAACCGCGCTAATCCATACCAGCGCGGGTCGCCCTGGTCGTCCTCGATCATTAGTGAGGCGTTGCGCAGCTCCTTAATCGGATACTCTTTGCCCGAGGTCAGGGTGTCTTCAAAGGCGTCGTTAGTTTTACAGATGGCAAGCATCGTGCTCTCCTGTGATGGTGTTGAGCCCTAAAGAAAGGGGCTTTGCAGAAGATTGCCAGATATGTGCCATCTGTTTTATTGTATAAAAAATACAATAGGTTAGGTGTTTGGTATCGGCAATCCCTGGGCGGGCTGTCTCGATATCCAGACAGCCGCAAATCCGCCGCTGTCTGGTTTTTAAAGGCCATTCAGGCGCTAAGGCCCGAGTCGCTTGAGCTTCTCGTACAGGGCCGCCCGGGATATCCCCAGCTGCTTGGCGGCCTGGAGTTTATTGCCCCGACACTGCTCGATAGCGGCCCGAATCGCACGGCGTTCGGTGACCGCCACCTGCTCGGCCAGGGTCAACAGGGGCCGGCTGGACTGAGGCTCAGAGCAGGCCTGGGGAGCAGGACCCGCGATGCTGGGTAAGAAATTCGCCAGCAGGGTTTCAGACACCTGGCCCTGATCGGAGAAGATCAGCGCCCGCTCCAGCACATTGCGCAGCTCGCGGATGTTACCGGGCCAGTGATAGCGGGCCAGGGCGTCAAGCAACCAGTCGGTGATCACCAGGTGCTCGCCGCTGAACTGCTGACTCAGCTGGCCCCTGAGGGTGCTGACCAGTTGCGGCAGATCTTCGAGCCGCTCGCGCAGTGGCGGCAGCTGCAGCGGCAGTACATTGAGGCGGTAATACAGATCCGCCCGAAATTGACCCTCGCTGACCATCAGCTCAGGTTACTGCTGGTTGCGGCGATGACCCGCACATCGATCGATATCACCCGGTTGCCACCGACGCGCTCGATCTCGCGCTCCTGCAGCGCCCGCAGCAGTTTGCTCTGTACCGCCGCGCTCATCTCGCCGATCTCATCCAGAAACAGGGTGCCTCCCTGGGCTAGTTCGAACTTGCCGATCCGCCCTTTGGGGTCGGCACCGGTATAGGCTCCCGGTGCGGTACCGAAGAGTTCCGCTTCGACCAGGGTTTCAGGCAGGGCGGCGGTATTGATACTGACAAAGGGCGCTTGGGCGCGCGGGGAGGCGTGGTGGATCGCCTGGGCCAGCAGCTCTTTACCGGTGCCGGTTTCACCCAGCAGCAGTACGGTGCTGTCGATCGATGCAACCCGCAGGGCCTGCTGGCGCAGTGCCAGCATGCTGTTGCTGCTGCCGATCAGGTCGGCAAAGCTGTAGCGGGTCTGGCGTGCAGCGGTTGCGGACTTGGGGGTCGGTAGCTGTAAGCGGGTGTATTTGTCCACCAGGGGCCGCAGCCGATCCAGTTCGTCAAAAAAAACCAGCCCCAGAGCGCCGCAAATGTCTCCCGAGGCATCGCGCAGCGGTAGTCGGGTGACCACGAACCAGCGCTGCTTGAAACGCATCAGATCGAGCAGCTGGGCGCGCCCGGTATTCACCACCTGGCGCATCAGGCTGTTGGGGATCAGGGCTTCGACCTCCAGCCCGCGAGGATCCTGTTCTTGGGGCAGGTCCATCAGGCGATGGTATTTATCGCTAACCCAGACGATGCGGCAATTGCGATCGACCAGCACCGAGCCTTCGCAGCTGCTGTCGAGCAGTCGCAGCAGGGCAAAACTCTGGCTGTTAGCGGGATCGAGGGTCTCGATCAGTGCCTGTACCCCTTCCATCGATGGCCTCGTTGGGTGAAATCTGAGTGGCTCAATCTACCGTTGGCCGCCGTTGACGGAAAGCCCTTTCAGCATTTTTTGTGGTCATTAATTTTAATTTCGACTGTCTGCATAGCCAGACAGAGGGCTTTTTGACTGTACAGATACCTGGACATCGGTTGCTGAAATAAAGTTCAACTATCTGTTAGTTATGGATAATAAATTTATGGCACGTAACTGGCTACGCCTCAAGGCTACTTAACCAGGATAAGCAAGGCTGGACCTGTTGTTGCCTGACCCTTTGCGACCCCACACGGAGATCTACTGATGCACTATCGAAGAAGCGCCCTTGTCACCGGTTCGACCAGCGGTATCGGGCTGGGGATCGCCACGGCCCTGGCTGAGAGCGGCATGAATGTGATGCTTAACGGTTTTGGTGATCCGCAGCAGATCGAACAGCTCCGTAAGCAGCTGGAAGAGTCCTGTGGGGTACAGGTTCGTTATTCAGATGCGGATATGACCCGGCCGGAACAGATTAGGGCCATGATCGATGCGGCTGAAGCCGCCTTCGGCCAGATCGATGTCCTGGTCAATAACGCGGGGATCCAGCATGTACAGCCGATCGAAGAGTTTCCCAGCGACAAATGGGACGCGATCATTGCCATCAACCTGAGCAGCGCGTTCCATTCCATCAAGCACTGCCTGGCGGGCATGAAGGCGCGCGGCTGGGGACGGATCATCAATGTGGCCTCGGCACATGGTTTGGTCGCTTCGCCTTATAAGTCGGCCTATGTGGCCGCAAAACATGGTCTTGTCGGGCTCACCAAAACGGTCGCGCTGGAAGCCGCCGAGTTCGGGGTCACCGTCAACGCCATCTGCCCTGGTTATGTGTTGACCCCACTGGTGGAGCAGCAGATCCCTGCTACCGCCAAAGCACGAGGCATCACCGAGGCCGAGGTTAAACGGGATGTCTTGCTGCAGGCCCAACCCACCAAGAAATTCGTCGAGGTTGAGCAGTTGGGGGCTCTGTGCCTGTTCCTCTGTAGTGACGCGGCGGCATCGATGACCGGAGGTGCACTGCCGGTCGATGGCGGCTGGACGGCGCAGTGATGCAGCTAGCAGCTAGCAGCAGGGTTGCGAAACTGCGGGTGCCGTTTTAGCCGTGATTGAACACTAAAATGTGTGTCCAGATATCAAGACAGCCTGTCCTGAGAACTGGACATAAGGCGCCGCTTGGATCCTATTTAAATCTATAAACACTTTAAAAACAATAGGTTGTTATGTTGGCATGAGGGGTGCAATCAGATCAGTCGCCACGTCCCTGACGTTCGTAATAAACGCCCCAGGCGCTATTTTGGGGTTGGAAGTGCTCTGCAGCTAGCGTAGAGCACGTTGAAATATCAAAAAATAACAAAGGATAAATTCACTATGAAGCAGCTTAAATCACTCTTGTTATCAACCGCAATCGTCACCGCTGGTGTTGCTGTATTGTCGGCTCCCGCCATAGCTGGCGAAAAAACCCTGCTCAAAACCCCGATCGCCTTCGGCTCGCACCTGCCAG
>CAXBEA010000046.1:0-31381 GCA_963974645.1 uncultured Neptunomonas sp.
TGTCACGATGGGATTGCCGGTAACCGGGTTCAGCAGGTTGCCAAAATTTGTGCCGCTAATATTGGGGTTGGGGTGGATCAGCATGTCGGCATTGGGGGCGAATACGAACAGATACCCCTTGTTGGCGATATTGATCTGTGAAAAAACCTGGCGCAGCTCGCTCAGCGCTTTTTGTTTTTTCTCCGCGACCTCTCGCTCTATCTCGTCGAGGTAAACCCCGGAGCCGATCACCAACTTCCATTGGGGGAAGTGGCGTACGTAGGAGTATTTATCCAGCACCGTCGTTGAGGTTAATTTCGGCCATTTGTAGGGGTAAAAACCCTCGCCTTCGCTAATCGCGAGTTCTACCACGGTTGGGACGATCAGCCTGCCATCCTGGTCACGAATAGATCCGGCATCCTGGGCAAAATAGTCCTCAGCCGGGTGCGAGAGGAGCCGGTAATCGTAATCTGCCACCCAGACATAGGTCTCCTCATCGGCTCGAAAATTTCGTAGCTCGGCGTAGATTCGGTTCCAGGTATCGGTTTCGCTGAGCCCCTGCTCCTGGAGCAAGCGATGCAGCGAGACGATATAGTCTTCGGTCAGACTGACGATCGACTTAAGCCGCTGTTGGTGCGAAATCAACGCCTGTTCACGGTAGTCTTCGCTGCCCAGGTACATTTTGGTCGCCAGCTGGTAAATATTGTTGATCGCTATTCTGCTGGCGTTGTGCTCGATCTCCAGCACTTTGTCCTTGATCAGCGGCACCAAATACCAATAAAAAGAGACAAAAATGGTTGCTATGATGGCAACCATCATCATAAAAAAGCGGGTTGTGATCGCCGATAATCTGGGCATGAAAGGGGTTCTCGGCGGCAGAATGACGATATAGAATAATAAAAAGAGAGATGAATTTAGCACGAAAATAGCATCGGCTTAGAAGCTGTTACATTTCGTTAGGTTTTAGTAATAGTCAGGTAACGCTAAGGCGCTACCTTGAGTTAATCTAACTATCCGGTGGGCTGGAGTGGCAACCGGTAGTTTCTGCGCGTTGGCGGAGTTTTGTAGGGATTTGTATAAATACTCTTCCGTACTGAATTCACCCTGTCATCGAATACGTACGCGGACCGATGTGTTAACGCATCGCGTCATACGGGACTTTTTAATCGAAAGTCAGTTTCCAGGATGTTACAGATAAAGGATCTCAACTGTGGCCAACAACAATAACTCTCCCTATCAAGCCGGTCTCGATAAACAATCAGCGAATTTCTCAGCGCTTTCTCCGCTGACCTTTCTCGACCGGGCAGCCAAGGTTTATCCGCAGCGGACGGCAGTGGTCCACGGTGATACGCGTCGTACCTGGGCCCAGACCTATCAACGTTGTCAACAGATGGCCAGTGCGCTGACTAAGCAGGGGATCGGCAAGGGCGATACCGTATCGCTGGTCGCGCCTAATATCCCTGAGCATTTTGAACTCCATTTTGCGGTGCCTATGTGTGGCGCGGTGCTCAACTCGATCAACACCCGACTCGATGCGGAAAACTTTGCTTTCATTCTCCAGCACGCCGAGGCCAAGGTGCTGTTTTGCGATCGCGAATTCAGCGAAATGGTGGGAACGGCGCTCGAGCAGTTACCGAATAAGCCCTTAGTAATCGACATCGATGATCTTTACTGGGAGGGCGGTGAGCTTATTGGCAGCACCGACTACGAAGCTTTTTTAGCCACCGGCGACCTGAGCTATGACTGGCAGCCTCCTGCCGATGAGTGGGATGCGATTACCCTGAACTATACCTCCGGTACCACCGGGGATCCCAAGGGCGTGGTATACCACCATCGTGGTGCTTACCTTAACGCCGTTAGCAATGCGCTTTCTTGGGGAATGCAGCAGCATCCGATCTATCTCTGGACCCTGCCCATGTTCCATTGCAACGGCTGGTGCTTCCCTTGGACAGTCGCTTCTATGGCCGGGGTTAACGTCTGTCTCCGCCACGTGCGTGCTGATGCCATTTACGGCCTGATCAAGCAGGAGCAGGTCGGCTATTTCTGCGGTGCGCCGATTGTTTTGAATATGCTCAATATGGCGGATCCCGCGCTCAAAGAGGGCATCGAACACCAGGTCAAGGTGATGACTGCAGGTGCACCACCACCCGCCGCCGTGATTCAGGGCATGGAGGCACTGGGCATTAATGTGACGCACGTCTATGGCCTGACCGAGACTTACGGCCCCTCGGTTGTCTGTGATTGGCATGAGGAATGGGGTCAGGAGTCTGCTGAGCAACAGGCGCGGCTTAAATCTCGCCAGGGCGTTCGGGCACCGATGCTCGATGGGTTGATGGTTGCCGATCCGATCACCCTCGAGCCGGTTCCGCAGGATGGCAAGACGATGGGCGAGATCTTCATGCGCGGCAATCTGGTGATGAAGGGCTATCTGAAGAACCCTGCGACCACGGAAAAGGCGTTCGAGGGTGGCTGGTTTCACTCTGGCGATCTGGCGGTATGGCATCCCGATGGTTATATCGAGATTAAAGACCGCTCCAAGGACATCATCATCTCGGGTGGTGAAAACATCTCCAGTGTCGAGATTGAGGACGTGCTTTACCGTCATCCGCTGGTCCAGGAAGCGGCGGTGGTTGCGATGCAGCATGACAAGTGGGGAGAGACGCCCTGTGCTTTTGTCACTCTGAAGCCGGGTGAATCCTGCTCCGAGCAGGCGATTATCGATTTCTGTCGTGAGCATATGGCCCGCTTTAAAGCGCCAACCCGAGTGGTCTTCGGGGATCTGCCTAAGACCTCAACCGGTAAAATTCGCAAATTTGAGCTGCGTGATCAGGCCAATACAGATGCGATCTCGACGTAACAGGCTTTAGCAGCAGCACCTCTATCGGTTGCTGCTGTGTTTTTTGCTGAATCAAGCCAGCAGCCTTCACTCACTACTTGCCCAAGTCTGTCGCCTGTTAGTTTGGGTAACAGCCGTTTGTTAAAAGAAGAGTAATCCATGAGTAACTACAGTCACCCCTATCAAGATGCGGAATTCATTCTTGAACATCTGCTAGATTTTGATCGTCATAGCCAGACCCTAGGTTTGGAAGATATTAATACCGAACTAGCCAGTGCGATCTTTGCTGAGGCGGGTAAGCTGGCCAGCGATGTGCTTGCCCCTCTGAACAAAGTGGGCGACGAGCAGGGTGTCACCCTGAATGCCGACGGGGTGCAGCAAACCCCCGGCTTCGCCGAAGCTTATCAGCAATTTATGCAGAGTGGCTGGCCATCACTGACAGCCCCTGAAGCCTTTGGCGGCCAGCAGCTGCCCCAGCTACTGGGAACAGCCGTTAATGAGATCTGGCATTCGGCCAATATGGCGTTCGCCTTATGTCCCATGCTCAGCCAGGGAGCGGTTGAGGCATTAATCGCTCACGGCAGTGAAGCGCTGCAACAGACTTACCTGCCGCCGCTGATCAGTGGCGAGTGGACCGGCACCATGAACTTGACCGAGCCTCAGGCAGGATCGGACCTGGCCGCTGTCAGCAGCCGTGCGGTCCCCGAAGGCGATCACTACCGCATTAGCGGGCAGAAGATTTTTATCACCTGGGGTGATCACCAGATGACCTCCAATATCGTTCATCTGGTCCTGGCGCGCATGCCCGATGCACCGGCTGGGGTTAAAGGGATCTCGTTGTTTATTGTGCCCAAATATCTGACCACGGCGAGTGGTGAGTTAGGCGCACTTAACGATGTCAGCTGTGTCTCACTTGAGCATAAATTGGGTATCCACGGCAGTCCGACTTGCGTCCTGAGTTTTGGCGACAACGGCGGGGCAGTCGGTTATCTGGTGGGAGAGGCTAATAAGGGTCTCAAATACATGTTCACGATGATGAACAGTGCCCGTCAAGCGGTAGGTCTTCAGGGGCTGGCGATTTCAGAGCGCGCCTACCAACAGTCGGTAGTCTTTGCTCAAGAGCGAACTCAGGGACGACGCTCGGACGGCAGTGGTAAGCCGATCATCGAATACCCCGATGTTAAGCGGATGCTGATGATGCAAAAGGCAGCGACTCAGGCGATGCGGGCGCTGGCCTATGTTGCCGCCGCCGAAGTCGACCTAGCGGAGCACAGCCACAGCGCGGAGCATCAGGCACGAGTCGAACTCTTGACCCCCATCGTCAAAGGCTGGATGACCGAGTTGGCGCAGGAGCTGACCAGCCTTAACGTTCAGGTACATGGCGGCATGGGCTTTATCGAGGAAACCGGCGCAGCACAGTACTACCGTGATGCACGTATTCTGACGATTTATGAGGGCACTACGGGTATTCAGGCGCTGGATCTGATCGGTCGTAAGACCCTAATGGATCGCGGCCAGGCCTACCAGGCACTATTGAGTGAGATGACCCAGACGGCCGTCAAGGTAGAGGGGGCTACGAGCCCTCGATTGAAAAAGATCGGCCTGCAACTTCTTAAAGCGATCGATGAGGCCAGCAATGTTCTGCGCTGGTTATTAAAACAGGTCGATGCTAATTCTGATCAAGCCGGTGCCGCCAGTTATGATTTCCTGATGCTCAGCGGTTATCTCTGTGGTGGCTGGCTAATGGCTAAGAGTGCCTGGTTGGCTGAACAGCAGCTCCAATCTGATCCAGAGCAGCCGTTTTTGACAGCTAAAATTGTGACCGCCGAGTTTTATTTCAGCCACCTGCTACCGCGGATGGGTATGCATGCGCAGATATTAGTAGCGGAGACTGATTCATTGCTGGCGTTAACGCCTGAACAACTGTGACGGAGCGCTGGTTACAATTTGATAGGGTTGAGACATCTTTATAAAATTATTAGCTGTTAGAGTGCAGTTCAGTGTTTAGCCCAGAGTAGTAAGGCACTCTTATGCAGGAAGCAGGTTAACCACTGAACATGACGCATTTCACATCCAGTTTCTCCTAGAATGTGATTTTTGGCCCCTCTCGCAGGGGTCTTTTTTTGTCTGCTGCACAGCCTTTGCGGAGTTATTAAATGGCTATTGATAAAACATCTATTGATAAAACTATTGATAAAGCCCTTCTTGTTAAAACAACAGCAGGATTAATCCCATCACTCTTGGCTGCGCTGCGGGCGGACGGCAAAGATCCGGACAATCTCCGTCCTGATGATCTGATGGCGGTGGATCAATTCCATATTCGCGGCAAACAAGCCACGACTGAACTGGCTGATCTGCTCGCCAAAAGGCTTAAGTCTCAATCGGTAATTCTCGATCTGGGTGCAGGACTTGGTGGCTCTGCCCGTTACCTGGCAGGCCGTTTTGGGGGTGCGGTGATCGGGCTGGAATTAGACCCTGACTATGTTGCAGCGGCAGAGTTGCTAACCGAGCGATTAGGGCTGAAATCACAGGTTCATTTTGCTATTGGCGATGCCACGGCCATCCCGCTGAGCGATCAAAGTGTTGATGCGGTCTGGGTCCAGCATCTGTCGATGGCCATCGAGAACAAGGCGCAGCTGTTCGCAGAGATCTACCGGGTACTGAAGCCCGGTGCCACCCTGGTGTTGCAGGAGATCGTTGCAGGTTCCGGAGGGGCGACGCTATTCCCTGTGCCCTGGGCCAACACGGCAGAGCAGAGTTTCCTTTCTAGCCCGGCAGAACTCTTAGCTCAGTTAGAACAACAGGGGTTAGATCTGCTGGAAAGCCAGGATATGAGCCCCGAGGCACTGCACTGGTTTGAGCGCCAGACCCAGCCTCGATCACAGCCAAAGCCGAACTCCCTGAGACTCAGTCTGCTGCTCGGCGACAGCTTTGCGACGATGATGCAAAACCAGCGGCGTAATCTCAGCGAGCAGCGGATCGGTCTGATGCAGTTACGGGCTCAACGCCCTGAAAATACCCTTTCACCCCGCTAAATCACCGCTCTTGCCGATGCTCTTTAAGCGCTTGTTGCATTTGGTTAGATTCAGACAGTAAAAGCGTTTCATTTGTGGCACCTACTGGCAACCGTGCCGAATAGCTTTAGTCGGCGCGGAGCGCCGATATGGATCGGCAAATACCTACATCTGTTCGCGCCTCAGAGGTAGTTAATATCACTCTGTAGTGGCTGGCTCAAAAGCGTACCGGCGAAGTGATGCAGGTGCCGCCGGGGATAAATCCGAGCTTTGGCTACAACCCCGGCCGGGTCGATCGGGGCGAGCAACTGGCGAAGCTACTCGCAGAAAAACGCTAGGCCGCAGGGCAGACACCCACGGGTTAGCGGCCTACGGCCAGCGACCGTCTCAGAAGCGAGTTAAGCGGGGGCAGGGGGTAACCGAGGCAAGGCATGGGCAAAAACTTTCCTGATTACCCATAATCATCAGCCATCACCGCGATACAAAACCTACGAGCAAGTCCTTTGCGCCTCTGAAAGCAAAGAAGGGGGCTGTAGGTCGGGGCACACCGTTCCTGACGGGCTCGCCGCACTTCCCACCTGTGCCACCTGTGGGTCGGCGCCCCCCGTTCCCGACGGGCTTGCCGCACTTCCCACGTCCCTGTGGGTCGGAATTTATTCCGACAGTGCGACCAAGGGGCTCTTGTCGATGAAGCCCAACCCACAAATAGACGGCTGCATCATGGCTGAATTTGATTGATAATCAGGAAAAACGAAGCAAGAAAATGCTCAACCCTGCTACTTGTCTGCTGCGCCGATCCACTGCGCGTTGTACTTAAGAACGGCCGCTTGGGAAACTCGACGACTGCGTCGTCTCAAATACCCCTTGCTTGCCCCATTCTTAAGCAGCAATGCTCGTCAGCGTAGAGGGGCTGGCTGCCAGCCTAAACTTGCGTTATCACTATCGGCACAAAGAGCAAGCTGAGCTTCATAGGTAATCAGGACCTTAGTTGTCTGCGGCAGACAACACTGATAGATTGAGCGCAGGGTCCCTGCGGCCTTCAGGATGCGTTACTCAATCAGGCCACGGATAGGTTCTTTGTTTTTCCCCTTCTAAAGTCTTTCCATGCGTTCTGATTGATACCTTGCAGGTTTACCAATCATGTGAGGACAAATTAAAGATCATATTTTATGGATATCAAATAATGACTTTTCCTCATAGCAAACTCACACAGCTTTTTAAGGAATTAAAACTTACAAACTTGATAGCGGAAGAAAAAAATGAGGCGGTGCTTTTTAATGACGTGCTTTATTGCGCTGTTTGTTACGAGACTAAAGAGAAAATCTCAATTTTGAGACCTACAAGGGATGATCCACATGTTTTCAATTGTCCCTATTGTTGTGCGCTTAGGACTTACAATCCAGTGAAGGGGGCTGACCAGAACAATCCCGAACCCGCAAGCGTAAACTTATTAGATGCCACGCCAAACCAATCGATAGCTGAAGATACAACGTACTTAAGAACGGACTTCATTAATTCAAACTGGCGCGCGGTCACTATTCCAGAGCTGGAGTATGGTTACGGGTCACTTTCTCAAAGACTTAACGCCTTAGCCAAGAGCCATGAAGAACAGCAAAAAGTGGCAACAGCACAGGTTATGCGGTTGCTTGCCCAAGCTTGCTCTATGACATTGAACGCAACCAGTATTAATGAACCATTTCAACCTATGATTAAGTGGGTCGATGGCCGCCGGTCCGCAATTGCTGACGACTTCACCACAGACGATCTATCTTTCTTTGCTAGAATCCTAGATGACATTGATTTCTCCTTACTCAAAGCACGTCTTGCGGACCTGCTTTGGCTCTGTCGTACACCAAAAAATCCAGATCACGCCAGAGTTGCAATCGACGCGTATGTATCCCTTCCAATCGACTCCGTAACCTGGTTAAGGGGTGTTAGTAAATGCTGGGAGCGAGCAGCTCGCCTTTGCCTACAAATAGGAGAAGGAAGCAGGCTGGAGAAAATCGAGCAGCAACTTTATTCCGCGTTTGACCAGAAATACGAAGATAGTCCTTTAATGCAATTGCGCTTGGCAAAATTGATAGAAATCCTTGGCCTATCCAGAGATAAGTATGGGCAGATCGCGCAACAACTGTTTTCACAAGCTGAGTCACTGCAATCCAATAGTGATTTCAATGCCGCTCGCTCTTATCTGAATCTAGCTGGAACCTTATATCGGAAAGGCAGCGACTCTCAAGGCTGGTTGGATAGCCTGGCTATGGCCGCTTTGTGTTTTGAGCAAGAGGCGGACCAGCGGCTTTCAGGTGAACTACCGGGCCAGATTGTGGCCAACTCATTTTACGAAAATGCAATTCAGGCATATCGACGCATTCCTACAAAGCACCGAGGCAGTTATGACGTTGAGACTAAGCTACGTGAACTGCGTGACAAGCTAAGCCTTACAGGCAAGGCGTCCTTGGGTGAGATGGGTCTTATTCGTACTCCGGGTATTGATATAAGTGAGATGGTTACCGCAGCAAAGGCGCATGTGGCAGGAAAGGAGTCTCCGGGTCTTGCCCTATTATATTTCACTGGTTTCGCTGTTCCAGACTTCGAGGCTCTTAAATCAAGTGCGATAGAGGGCATGCAAGAGTCATTTTTTAGCTCACTATTCGGTTCCACACACATGTCAGCAGATGGCAGAGTCGTGGCCAAAACGCCACCAATGAATCTTCACGGCGATGAACAGGCGAATCAAGCCCTGATAGCTCAACGAGTTCAGCAACAATTTTCAATACAGATGCAACTTGCCGTTCAGGGAGAGATCTTACCCGCGCTTCATCAACTGCAAACAGAGTTTAGAATTACGCGAGAATCCCTTGAAGAGCTGTGCTATCACTCGCCATCCGTACCGGAAAACCGAGAGAAACTGACTGCGTATGGGTTATGGCTCGGCTTCGACCTCGAATTTGGGAATGCCATTCACCTGCTAAGCCCGCAATTCGAGCACATGGTGAGAACGAAGTTAAAAGAAGCAGGCGCCCATACCAGTACTGTAAATTCAGCCGGTATTGAACAAGAAAATGGCTTAACTACTTTGATGGGTTTGCCTGAGGCCGATCAAGTGTTTGGTAAAAACATCGCTTTCGAAATAAGGTCTGTATTCACAGATCCGCTGGGCCCGAATCTGAGAAATGAAGTTGCACATGGTTTGCTAGACGATAACTCTGCTACCAACATCGGCAGTGTATACGCCTGGTGGATGGTACTAAGGCTGATAGTAAGGACTTTAGTAGTTGAATACAGCGAGTCGAATTCTGTCGCCGAGCAAGCTTAAGCTCGTCCGATGACAAATTATGGGCGCGTCTATCACGAGGTTTTCGTAAAACCAGCTTACTAAAACCCTTTAAACCCGCCCCTCTCCTGCATGTCGGCACACTGTCGGCATGCCTATTCAAACCCTCGCCCTTAACTTCGAACACACCGCCTCCCTGAGTGGCTGCCGCTGATTCCGGCTGGGTTGCTGTCGGGTAGTGACGGCCGTCAGTGGCTCAACGACCAGTCCGAGGCGCTGATTGCGCCTAACCGCGCCAAAAAGCGCGACATCGTGTTCGACTACGAGCACGCAACCCAGCTCAAGGCCAGCAAGGGCGAACCTGCCCCGGCGCGGGGCCTGTCGCCCGACGTCTCAGACGCAGCGGCCGTTAGCGCCATTAACGGTCTGAAGGACAAACACCCGCTGGCTCTTAACGCCGAGTAGCAGCTGCGCAGACCAACTCGACAGTAAAACCCCGGACCTGACCCAGTTTATCGCGATCGAGAACCACCCGTTGGCGCTCAACCGTGCCGTCGCTGCCGAGGGCACGCTGGCCCTGGACCAAACCGAGCAACTCAATACGCGAGCCGGCGCACTGTTGGATAAGACCATTAACCACGACAGGGTCGTGACCCCTGAGAGCCGCGAGTAATATCTGGCGATGTGCCATGACGAGCAGGGCCTGGCCAGTGTCGAGGCACTGTTCAAAACCCTGACGCTGGTGCTGGCACCCGCCACCAACCTCGACGACAAGAAGCCAGGCGCTGCTGCGCTAGCACTCAACCGTGGCAAATACCGTCACTCTGGGGTGCGCTCCAGGGTAAAGATCCGGATAACCTGCGCCCTGGGGATCTGGCGGAGGTCGAGCAGTTTCATATCCGCGGTCATCAAGCCAGCGTTGAACTTGCCGACCTTCTCTCCCCGCTAAATCACCGCTATTACCGATGCTCTGTAAGTCCTTGTTACATTTGGTTAGGTTCAGGTAATAAACAGGTTTCATTTGTGGCGCCTACTGGCAGCCGCGCTGAATCTGTCGATTCGGTAGACGTTTTCACCGGATATATCTTTGATCGGATATAACTATCACCGGATATAACTATCACCGGATATAACAAGGAACTCTTATGCCGCTAATCAACCGTCGAGACGGTGAGGAACACCCATTCTGGGGCTTCGGACCGTTTAAAATTCGTTTGCCCTTTGTCCACTACCGCTGGGAAACCCCGGAGATGATCCAGGGTTTGATCATGTTTGTGGTCGGTCTGGCGATGATCCCGCTGTTGCAAAAATACCTGGGTATGCCTTACGAAGCTGCTCTAGCATTCACCTTTGTGGCCGGTCTGGGTTATATCTTACCCTCACTGCTGGGGGTGCCGCTGGTTCCAGGCTGGATCACCCCTGCGATTCCGGTGGTGCTACTTTATCTGAAGGGTTTTGAGCCGGGGCCCGAAGCGATCAAAGCGATGTTTGCATTGCAGATCGAAGTGACCCTGATCTTCCTGATCCTGGGTATCACCCGCTGGGGTTCAAAGTTGGTTGATGTGATCCCCAATTCGCTTAAATCGGGGATCATCATTGGCGCCGGTATAGCCGCACTGATGGGTGAGCTGAAGATCGGTGGTCGTGTTGACATCACCCCGATCTCCTTGATTGTCGGTTCGATCATCAGCGCCTATATCCTGTTCTCGCTGTCGTTTAAAAATGTGGTCAATGCCAGCCCGCTGGCTAAACAGATCGCCAACTTCGGCATGGTTCCGGGGATGATCATAGCCATGCTGGTTGGCTGGTCTGTCGGCGAATATCCACCACCGAGTATTGAATGGGGAATTACCCAGCCCGATTTCGGCCTGATGTGGGAGTACTTGGTGTTTTCTATCGGCTTCCCTGGTTGGGATGTGTTCCTGCTGGCGATCCCTACCGCGCTGATCGCCTATGTGATCGCCTTTGGTGACATCATCGTCGGCTTTACCCTGGTCAAGCGGGTGGACCATCTGCGCACCGATGAACAGATCGAAGCCAACGTCGACCGGGTGCATCTGGTCACGGCGATCCGCAACGCAATTCATGCGTTTTTAGCGCCCTGGCCTGGTTTGGCCGGCCCGCTCTGGACCGCTGCGCATGCAACCGTTGCCGAGCGTTACGCGATGGGACGTAAATCGATGGATTCCATCTACAGCGGTGGTGGTACCTTCTGGATTACCGGACTGATTGCGCTCTTCGCGTTGCCGCTGGTCACCCTGTTTAAACCGGTGCTGCCGATTGCGCTGTCACTGACCCTGATCCTGACCGCTTATATCTGCATCATGGTAGGGATGGAGCAGTTAAAAAACTCTACCGAACGCGGTGTCGCAGGCATAGTCGCAGTGACGCTGGCGATGCCCGATCCCAAATCGACCGTCTACGCGGTGGTGATCGGCCTAATTCTTTACCTGCTGATCGAGCGTCCCAAGTTGATGGGTAAGCACAAACCTGAGGATGACCAGGTATTTTCTGAGCCGCAAAAACTCCCCGATTAACCCCTCGCTTTAATAGCTCTTTTAGTAGCTCTTTTAGTAGCTCTTTTTAATACCCAGGGCCGTGTCGACCAGAGTGTCGGCACGGCCCTGCTGTTTCCAGAACGGCTGCCTCGATTGCAGCAACAACGGCTCCGGATCAGCTCCGTTTTGGCGCCCTTATAATCTACCAACAGCCGGTCGTTTCGGCCAGATACGTCTTGGCAGTAACGTTTCGAACTATATTAAGGAGTAGCTATCTGAATCCGAGGTATGGATATCATGACTCAATCCCTCGCAGCCCAAGAGAGAGAGCACGGCTGGCAGCTGCGTTTAATGCCTTTTATGATCGGCCTTATCTTGACTCTGGCGCTGTTCTTTTTTGCCGCTACGTTGTTCCAGCTGTACGAGCTTAACCTCAAAATTCAGGACGCCCCCAAGCTGCCAAACAGCGAGTTACTGCAACAGGCGTCGACTGGAGCGACGCTGATGGAGAAACAGTGGCGCACCCTGGTTGTGCTCGAGTCCCATACCCTTCAGCAGCGCTATCATCAAGCCAATGTATTGCTGATGGCCCGTATCTGGATCCGTTATCTGGGGTTTGTGACCGGGATGATGCTGGCGCTGATCGGTGCGGTCTTTATTCTGGGAAAACTGCAGGAGCCGACGACCACCCTGACCCTGAGTGGCGAGTCGCAGGATTCTACTATCCCCGGAAATTTCAAGGCGCAACTTTTGACCCAGTCGCCGGGTATCGTGCTGGTTACTCTGGGTACGGGGCTGATGCTGATTACGATATTGGTTCACCACCAAATTCAGGTCAACGATGTGCCTGTGTATACATCGGTCACCGCGCTAGGAAAAATATCCGCGACTCAATCAAAACCTGCAGAGCTTGACCTGGGTTCAGCAGGCCCGCAACAGCCGAGTGGCGTGGATCAAACCGCGGCGCTACTCGAGCAGGCCCGCAAGCGTCACGAGATGGTCAACGGAGGGGATTCACAATGATAAAGGCGCTGTTTGGATTGATCAGCATTCTGTTCGCACAATCGATATGGGCTCTGGAGCTCACGGAGATCCGCACGCTGTGGCAGCAGCAGAATTATAAGCAGGTGATCACCGAGCTGCTGCAGTACAGGGACAGAGATTTTGGTAAAACGGTTGAGGTGGACTATATGCTGGCGACCAGTTTTTGCCGCCATCCGGGTGATGATGATCTCGGGCGGGGATTTTTGCTCAATATCCTCCAGGTGTACGAGCTCTCCAGCGAGAACCGAGTCCGGATTGGCAACGAGATGAACCACTGTCCCGAGCCGGTTCAGTCCGATTCTAGCGAGCCAGAACAGATGGCTTTTCTGACCCTCCGCGCAACCGGAGGTGGCGATGCGGGTGTTCGCGGAAAAATGTTCTACTTTGTCGATGGGCCCAATCGCGCCATCGGTGGTGATCCGTTGGAAGCGCGTAAGGAAATTCCTGCAGCCAAGTTGGAGGCGCGCAAATTTCCCCTAGCGGAGGGTCAGGCTGCAGCCGCCGCGATGAGCCAGCGCCTGACTCAAATCGGCTACCATCCCAAGATTCAGCTGAGTGAGCATTTTGTTATTGGGAGTCTGAGCCAGCACAGCTCAGCAGAGCTGTTGGAGATTGCCCGGCTGCTGGAGCGGGCGTTAACGTTTTTTATCAACAATCTCGAGGTCCGCGCTCCTAGTGTGTATATCAGCGTCTATCTGCTACCCGATGGGGTGCAGTTAAGGGCACTGGGCGATAAATTACATGGTTTGGGTGTTGCCCGCGGTACCATCGGCTATTCGTTCAGAAATGATCTGAGTGTCTCCGCCGTCGTTAATGGCCCTTATACAGGCACGCTTAAACATGAACTCACCCACCTGCTGATACGCAGTAATTTCGGTGATATACCGCCCTGGCTTGATGAGGGCTTAGCGGCTCTCTATGAAGTATCCCGACTCGAGCGCGATTTTTTGCGCGGGTTACCCAACTGGCGTGCCGAAGTGTTAAAACGCTACTGGCGGGGTACTCCTAGTCTGTCTGAACTCTTAGGGATGAATTGGCAAGAGTTCGATGTTCAGGGAGGCTCAATGCAGCTCCAGGCGGTGCAACATGCTTTGGCTCGCTACTGGCTGTTGTATCTGCAAGAGCGAGAGTACCTCGCTGATATCTACAGCGGCTATCGAACCCGGGATATACGCAAAACCAGCGCAAATCCCGTGGAGGATGCAGCCAGGCTGATCGAATCATCTACAGGCAAGAGTCTTGCTGTACTGGACGCTGACTTCACTGCCTGGTTTAACGCCTCAAGCCGATCCTTGAGCCGTGACGAGATTATTGACATGCAACAGCGGCTTACGTTTTTAGGCTACTCACTAGGCAAGGCCGATGGTTTGGTTGGGATTCAGACCCGCCAAGCAGTGAAGAAATTTCAGCGTGATAATTCGCTTGATGAGGACGGTAGGGTGAGTAGTGCGTTGATGGGTTTTATTAAATCCAAGACCGGCAGGTAAGAGTTTTCTAATTAAGCGACTCTGCTAATAGTCTCTATAAAATCCTATTTAAATAGCCATTAATAGGGCTGAGTGTTTCTCTAACCCGCTTCGTTATCCCCTAAAGCCGTCTCTTCTATTAAATAGAACACTCATCCTAAACGGCATTAAAAATACTTTAAGTATGGAGTTTTATAACGTTTTTTAAATAATATATGGGTCGGTCATGGATTTTTTTTGAGATGGGTGCTAATTCTTAATTTGCTAGGCTATACGGAAAAATCCAGTTTCTAGTGTTCTGTCTACTAGATCTGTTTTATCTAGTAGACAGCTCTCTGTAAAGGGTTTTGATCGTCGCATAATTGATTATTGTTTAAGCCCAGCCATAGAGCGCTATAGGTTTTCAAGGGCTGATTCAGGTAGTAAACATCCCCTGTTGTAGAGAACGGCATCTATATTTCTGTGTTCAGAAATGACAACTAGGGGTCGGGATATGATTAGTCGAATTCTCTACCGTTTGATCCTATTTTTTTCGGATGTTCCGAAATCTGTCCTGATAGCGCTGCTGCTGTTCATTATTATTGCACCCTTTGCAGGAATGTTTATCGCCCTCGTTTATGAGGACTGGGACAAGGATCCCGACCGCGGTGCGGTTGCGCTAGAGAAGGGCGCGTTTAACGAATCTTATGCGCTCCCCGAGTATCTTAACCAGGGTTGGGAAAATCATGAAAGCCTCTGGTTTTATAATACCACCCAGGGTTCGGCGCTTTTACCTTACGATTTTCTGCTGGCGTTAGAGCAGCCTGAAGGCAACGTCAATTCAAATTCGAACGCCACTATCACAGCCAAAGCGGAGTGCAAAAAAAGGAACCGTAAAGGCGCCTGGTTTATCTGTGACAGTAATGTCGACCGTTTCCGCTATCTGCCACAGAAAGAGACGGCATTTAATCCGGATGCGCTGCCGGTTGGTTTTGTCAAAGAGATCTACCAGGGTAAGGATTATGTCGGTTATACCTGCGCCGCCTGTCATACCGGACAGGTAAATTACAAGGGGCGGGCGCTGCGAATCGACGGCGGTCCAGCGATGGCCGATATGGTCGGTTTTCTTAATGAATTGACTCAAGCGATGGTGCAGACGCAGCGTCGAGCGGACCGGGATAATCCCCGCCTCGAACGCTTTGTCGATAGAGTGTTGGAGCTGAAAAACGACTACGCCAGTGCCGACGAGGTGGAAACAGACTTGGTCAAATGGAGCAATACCCGGCAGCTTTACAACATCGCTAATCACAGCAATTTCAATTGCAATAACAGCCGCACCGATGAAGATAAAGCTTACTGCCAGAATATAGTATCTGCAGCGGCCGCCAGTGTTCCGGTTAAATACGGCTACGCCCGTTTGGATGCCTTCGGCCGGATCTACAATCGGGTGTTACAACACGCCATCAATCCACAACAGGTCCGTACCGCACTCAGATCCGCCACCCGCAGCCTTGATGGTGTCCGCCAGCGGCTGTTAAGCGATGCTGAAGTGAACAGGGTATTAGAGGGCGTAGTGGAACCCGGTGGAATCATCCTTCGCGACCACGAGATGTGGCAAATCATCGACAACCTGCAATCCACCCAGCCGGGCTATCCTGGCCTGAGTCGCAGCGACATGCTGCGGATTCGCAACAGTATTTTCAACTCACCCAACGCACCGGTTAGTTACCCCTTCCTGTGGGATATAACCCATTCGGATTATGTCCAGTGGAATGCGATTGCCAGTAATGCGGCCTTGGGTCCCTTGGGTCGCAATGCAGGGGAGGTGACCGGTGTCTTCGCCATTATTGACTGGCGCAAGGAAACGGGGCTGGCTGCTTGGTTTGAAAAATTTAGCTTGCACGCCCTGATCAGCGGCCAGAGTACCAAGCGGGAAGTGGTCAACTTTAAATCCTCCATCAATCTGTTCAACCTGCAGCGCCTGGAGTACAAACTGACCTCGTTGGTCTCACCACGCTGGCCCTTCTGCAAAAATTCCACTAGTGGCGACCACTACCTGCCGGAAGGACGCCAGGATCAACCTGTCGACGAACGCGCATGCCGCAAAGGCGACACTAAGCTCGACATTGAAAGGGTTACCCGCGGTCAACTTAGCTATGCCGAAAAGTGCCAGGGGTGTCATCAGCTTATCAACCGCACCGCAGCCGATCGGCTGATGGTGGGGACGCTTGTCGGTATCGACCATAAACAGAGTACCGATAAGGCGATGGCCAGCAACAGCGTCTTCTATCAAGGAAAGTCCGGCAATTTTAGCGATACCTATCAAAAATCCTCTGTAGGAACCCTGGTGATGCCTGAAAATGCGCCTGTGGCGATGATCCTAACCGCGACTACTGCTGGCTCGGTGGCGACGGCGGATGCTGACAAATGGTGGCCCAGACGAATTGCTGAGTGGTTTTATACCATCGTGCTCGCCCTCATCGATAATTCGATCAAGGAGAGTGAAAAAGTGGGCATTTATACAGCGGACAACACAGCGGAGCCCTTTAACAGTTTATTGTCCTACCGGGCGCGTTCATTGAACGGTATCTGGGCAACCGCGCCCTATCTGCATAACGGTTCTGTGCCCACGCTCTATGATCTGCTGTTGCCTGCCAAAGCGCAGAGTGACTGCACCCAAGTACGGCCAGAGCGCTTTATGGTCGGCGCGCGTGAATTTGATCCTAGCAAGGTCGGGTTTAAAAGTGCCGGTTACGAGGGTTTTAGCTTCGATACTCGCATTCGTGGAAACCACAACAGCGGTCATGAATACGGCGCCTGTGGGATGTCAGAACAGGAACGCTGGGATCTGGTTGAATTTTTAAAATCGCTCTAAACCCGCTAAGGCTCTGAGAGGAGAAATGTAGATGGACGGCTGGGCAGCTGAAAATACAGATTATCTGGCTCTATACGATGCGGCACCGGAGGCGATGAAATATCCGCTGGTGCAGCGCTGGATCAAGGAGGAGCCCCTAGCATTCTTTAAACAGTTGCGTGAGCAGCGTCCCGTTCTGCAGACCCCAGCCTGTGTGCTGGTGGCTAACTTTACCGATGTACGCGATCTGCTGTCGATGCCGAAAATTTTCACCGTCGATCTGTATAAGCCCAAGATGGCTGTCACCGGGCCTGACGACGGCTACCTGATGGCACACGATGACGATGCGCTGCACTATCGGGAGAAGTCGTTGATGCAGGGATTGCTCAATCGCAAAGACCTGCCACGGGTGCGGCGGCTTGTTGCCGAAACGGCTCAACGGATACTTAAACAGGCGGATGGGCAGATAGAACTGGTTGAAAACTATTGCCGCAGAGTCCCGGTGCAGTTGGTGCAGAAGTACTTTGGGTTGGATGGTATCGATGCTAAGGACCTGATTCGCTGGTCCTACTGGAATCAGTACGATGCCTTTAATAACCAGCCCTTTGATAAGCTGACTGACAGTGAATACCAACAGGTTCTGGACCAACATGATCAGGTCAGCAAAGAGCTGGGCGCCTATATCGCCGCGCTCATGATCCGCAAAGTAACCTGGGTCAAGCTGACCGGGCCGATTAATTGGCTTTGGCAGCCGTTACGCAATCTGGCTTATCGGCTGCTGGGCAAGGATCAGCCCGAAAACAGCGACGATATGGTGTCCCGGATGCTGCGTTCAAAATTTGCCAGCGAGGCCGACTTTCCGCTGACCCGGGTCGGGGTTAACGCGGGAGGGTTATTGATCGGCGCTATAGAGACCACCTCCCAGGCAGTTTCACAAGTGGTCGAATATCTGATCAACCATCCCGATCAGCTGCAACAGGCCAAGGAGATTGCTCGTCAGGATGATACTGCCGGATTCGATGCGATAGTCTGGGAAGCGTTGCGGTTTGTGCCGATACGCCCGGATATCTTTCGCCAAGCCGCCTGCGACTACCGCATCGCCAAGGGCACCGATTATGAAACCGAGATTAAGGCCGGCAGCATCGTCCGGCTGCTGATTCATTCAGCCATGTTTGATCCCTACGCCTATGAGGATTCGGATCGGTTTAATCCCGACCGGATCATCGATCACAATTTTGTCTTTGGGTTCGGTTCCCACCAGTGTCTGGGCAAGTACATCGGTATGGAGATGATTCCTGAAATGGTGCGTCAAGTGGTGCTCTGCGGCGATCTGCGAAGCGATGCCAAGATCAGCTATCGTAACGCGCTCTTTCCTGATCGGGACGGTCCTTTTCCTGAAAAATACTCGGTGAGCTGGCGTTAGTCATTCATAGCCACAAGAATAGTAATAACAATAAGAGATGGCCCTAAGAGGCTGAGTAACATAATATTTCGTAGCACCTCCAGCGAGGATTTATCATGCAGATTGACGGACATCACACCCTGACCTATATCGCCGCCCGCCTCGCAGGCTATGCCGCCAAGCAGGCATCGATCATCGCCCACAGTGCCCAGTATGTGGATGACGCGACCAATGCCGGTGTCATCAGTTTCAACAATGATGCGATGTACACGCGGATCTCCTCCGCGCACAAGATGCTCGATTACCGAAATTCGGATGAGTTGGCCAATCATCAAGTGTGGGTGCCGTTCCATTTCCTGCCGGGTAATGGCGGCAAACCCGCCGGACAAAACCCCGATGGCTCTTTTATCCGCAAGCTGGTGTGCTATCCCGATAGCTATGTCGCCAGGGATATGCTGCGCGCCTGTGCTCGGGATATCGATAAGCCCTACGCCCTGCATCGCCTCGGGATTAGCCTGCATGTGTACGCAGATACCTGGGCACATCAGGGGTTTGCAGGGGTAAACCATGTAATCAACAAAGTTGAGGAGCTGCAAAGTAATAACAGCAGCCTGGACCGCAATTTTTTTAATAAGATTGCCAACTTCTTTCTCAGTGAGTCCTTTCCACTAGGCCACGGTGCTGCCTTAAGTCATCCCGACCGACCCTCACTGGTATGGCAGTATCGCAATGGACTCGGCGAGTTGGTCAAAAGAGACAATGCCGCCATCTTCATGGATGCTGTAGAAAAGATGTGTCGCGTGATGCAGTGCTTTCGCCAAGCCGATCTCAGCATGGACTTGGAGGCGATGCCCGGATTACCCGAAGCGGATAGCAAAAAAATACTGGCGTTGATCAAGTCGATCAAGGGGGATACTGGCGAGGTGCGTCATACGCGCTGGATCGAAGAGATCGCCAAAGGGAGTTTCTCGTTTGGCGCGGAGCAAATTGAGTATAAAGCCAAAGGTCGGGATTCCTGGAAACACCGCTCTATAGGGCAGGAGGCGGAGGCCGACAGCGGCCAGGAACTATTCTATTTTAAGCAAAGCTTTATCCTATCGGATTGGAAACTGTTTCACGACGCCCTGCAGGCGTACCGGCTCGATGTGCTGCATACGGTGCTGCCCAGATATGGCATCTGTGTAGCCTAGCCCGCAGCGGCTATCGGAGCCGATAACCGCCAGTACTGCGGACTACAACTTAACGCTGAAACGGATAGACCGAACCCAACCCAAGAATCTGGGTCAACTCATCTAGCGCCCTGCGCGATTCGAGCAGCAGCGCAGGATCGGCTAGGTCGGCTTCAAACAGCCGGTCCCGGTAATGCTGATCAACCCAGCGATTAAGCCGTTCAAACAGCGCGTCAGTCATCAGGCAGTGCGGATTGGTAGCCGCCAGTTCCTGTTGGTTTAGCACCACCCGCAGACGCAGGCAGGCGGGGCCGCCACCGTTACTCATGCTCTGTTTAAGATCAAACACCAAAATATCATTGATCGGATTATCGGCGGCTTTTATCTGTTGGAGCAGAGCCCAGACGTTGCCATTGTTACGACTCTCTTCAGGCACAACAATCTGCATCTGCTCATCATCTAGACTCAATAACTGACTGTTAAACAGATAACTAGCGACGGCGTCGGCTACGCTCAATTCGCGCTCGCTAACTTCAACGACATGCAGCAACTTACCGTTATTTTGCGCCGCATAGGCCTGTTGCAGCTCGGTTTTAACCTGTGCCTGATTTAAAAAAGCCTGTTGATGGCAGAACAGCAGATTGCGATTACCCACCGCAATCACATCGTTGTGGAACACCCCCTGGTCGATTACTGCGGGGTTTTGTTGCGCATAGACAACGCCTGCACTGTTCAACTGATGGCTACGAACCAGGGCCTGCGAGGCTTCAAAAGTCTGACGGGCAGGGTAGCGCGCTGGCTGAGGACGGCTGTCATCAAACGCATGGCGGCCGTAGACAAAAAGCTCGATACCCGGCTGGCCATACTGATCGCAAAAACGGCTGTGGTTGGCAGCACCCTCATCGCCAAAATGTTCACCCCCAGGCAGCGCCTGATGATGGTGGAAATGCGCCAGATCAGGGAAGGTCGCCGCTAGAATACGGCCACTGGTTTCATGCTCTATCGAGCGGTGAAATTTATTGGTCAGGTTAGCGGGAGTAAAATGCACCTTGGCATCGCGGGTATCGGCGCTGGGCGAAACCGTGGCCGCATTGGCGGTCCACATGCTCGAAGCCGAACAGCAGGCCGCCAGTATCCGCGGTGCCTCCTGAGCCGCTTGCGCCAGAACCTGGGCATCGCTACCCGAAAAGCCGATTCGACGCAGGGTATGAATATCAGGGCGTTCTTGGGGCGCCAGCACCCCCTGAATTCGTCCCGAATCGTGCAGCGCCTTCATCTTTGCTAAACCCTGCTTGGCAGCCAGTGCGGGGTTGGAACTACTGGCCTGGTTCTGCTGCGAGGCCTGGTTACCAAAAGAGAGGCCAGCGTAGTTATGGGTCGGACCTACCAGGCCGTCAAAATTGGCTTCAAAGGCTTTCATTGAGACTCCTCTTTTTTATTATTTTTGAGATTTATAGCTCGAGTCCGGGAGAGAGCTGTGCCGGCAGGCTGACCTGCTCGGCCTCCAGACAGGCAACCGGGTAGGCACAATAGTCCGCAGCATAAAACGCGCTGGGACGATGGTTGCCGCTGGCGCCGATGCCGCCGAAGGGAGCGGCACTGCTGGCGCCGGTAAGCTGTTTGTTCCAGTTGACGATACCGGCACGGCTCTGCAGCAGGAACTGCTCGTACTTAGCCCGGTTATCACTGAGGATGCCGGCAGAAAGGCCGAAGCGGGTGCGGTTGGCGAGCTGGATCGCTTGATCAAACTTGTCATAGCGGATCAGCTGCAGCAAGGGACCAAAATACTCGTCGTCCGGCAACTCGCTGATCGCAGTCACATCGATCAGCGTGGGTGAGATCAATCCGGTGCCGGCTTCGAGCTTGCGCCCCTCAACCAGGCTGATACCGCCCAGCGCCTGAAGTCGGCTCTGGGCTGCGAGAATGGCATCGGCTGCCTGCTCGGAGATCAATGAGCCCATAAAGGGCTGAGGCTCATCGTTATAACGGCCCACACGAATTTTCTTAATCGCCTCGATCAGCGCAGCAACGAAGCTATCGCCGGCCTCGGTCTTAGGCACCAGCAAACGTCTGGCACAGGTACAGCGTTGCCCGGAGGTAATATAGGCCGACTGCAGGGTATCGTGGACGGCGGCTTTAAGCTCACTCACCTCATCGACGATCAATGGATTATTACCGCCCATTTCCAGCGCCAGAATTTTGCCCGGATGGCCACTAAACTGCTGATGCAACAGGTGCCCAGTACGCGAGCTGCCGGTAAAGAACAAGCCGTCTAGCTGGGGATTGGCCGCCAGCGCGATACCGGTCTCTTTTTCACCCTGCAGCAGGTTCAGGACCCCGGCCGGCAACTCAACCTCGTCCCAGAACTTAAACATCAGCTCGGCGACCCCCGGAGTCAGCTCGCTGGGCTTGAACGCCAGGCAGTTACCTGCCAGCAGGGCTGGAATGATATGGCCGTTGGGCAGATGGCCGGGGAAGTTGTAAGGGCCAAATATCGCGACAACGCCATGTGGCTTATGGCGCAAGATAGAACGTCCGCCGGGGATATCGGACTCGCGGCTACCGGTACGTTCCTGGTAGGCGCGAATCGAGATCTCGACCTTGCCAATCATCGCGGCAACTTCGGTGCGGGTCTCCCACAGTGGCTTGCCGGTCTCAACCGCAATCGCCTCAGCGAGCAGCTCACGGTTAGCCTCCAGCCGTGCACCAAAGGCACGAACTTTCTCTGCACGGGCCTCAAACCCTGCCGCAGCCCAGGCGGGGAAAACTCGCCGCGCAGCCTGCAATGCCTCCTCGACCTGGTTGTTACTGGCACTGTTGCCCTCCCAAACGGGGGTGCCTAGGGCAGGGTTTAGCGAGTTAAAAAGGGGGCCTTGGCCTTCGACCCAGCGGCCGTCGATAAACAGCGATTGGTTCATTTTGGTAACTCCTGAAACCTGTTTGTTGTGATGTATATATTGCTTATAGTGCTGCGTCTGAAGCTAATGTTTCCTAACCACTTTTTCCTAACCACTTTTTCCTAACCACTTTTTTTCTAACTACAGTTTCTAAATAACCCTAAGCTAAAGCGACAATGCGTACCGTATCACCGGCATCGACACCCAGGACGCTGGCTGTTTCTGCGGTTAGGGTGACGATATGGTTGCCCTCAATAATCAGCGTGCTCAAACAGCACCGGAACCCCTCAAGCCGGGTGTTGGCAATCAAGTAGGGGTTGCCACTGCCGACGCGCTCGGCGAGTGCGACTTTGCAATAGCGGCTCTCACGTACCGCACGAATATCCTGGACCCGGGTTTCCAGTAGCGGTCCACCGTCGAAAATGTCGATATAACCGGTATAGCGGAAACCTTCTCTCTCCAGCAATCGTCGAGCGGGAGTGGTGTCGTCGTGGGTACAGCCGATCACCTCGCGTGCATCCTTGGGCAGCAGGTTGGTATAGATCGGATTACGCGGCATCAACTCGGCAATAAAGACCTTGTTCTGTCCCGAGAGCTGATCCGCCTGAGCAAAATCGATCGAAAAAAAGTGCCGCCCCAAACCCTCCCAAAAGGGTGAAACACCGGCGTCGTTGGAGCAGCCACGCATCTCTGCAATGACGTTTTTGGTAAAGCGCTGCGGATACTCGGCCATAAACATAAAGCGTGACTTAGACAGCAGCGAGCCGTTTTTGCTATGTCGATAGTCGGGATCGAGGAACAGGGTGCAGATCTCTGAACTGCCGGTATGGTCGTTGCTCAGGGTCAGGGTGTTCATCGGGTTATACACCCTGAGCTCGCGCGAGGCGTGTACCAGCGTCCCCAGCCTGTAGTTGTACTAGGGCTCACGCAGACCCACCGCTGATTCTATGCCGCAGAGTCCGACAATCTGGTCATTGCTGCTATCGTCGAGGACAAATAGATAGAGCGCCTCTTCAAGTGGCTCGGTCGCGGCGAAAGACGCCAGCGCCCACTCTAGCTTGCGCCGAACCGCCGTCTCGTTGGGTTGCAACGAGGTAAAGCCTGGACCGGTTTTCTGGGCCAGGGCCCAGAGCGCATCCCAGTCGTGACTTTGAATCGGGCGGATACACATCATGCGGTTCTAATCCTTTTTTATTCGGTATTTGCTTACGCGCTCTTTACTAGGCGGCTACTGGCTTGGGTATTGAGATGCAGGTGGCTCAGGGATCGAGCGGATGCAGCCGTAACGCCTCGCCCTGAGTAACCCCCAGTCGTGCCGAGACGCTGCTATCGAGACGGGGTTGGCTGGGATCCAGCGAGGTCAACAGGCAGCGAAATTGTTCTAGGCGGGTATTGCTGACCAGGCACAGCTGCATCTTGCTGGTGTCATTACCGGTTTTATTAGCAGCACTGTCACTGTTAGGCTCATTCGCGCTAACAAGCAACGAACTGCTGTCGCGTAGGGTACGTATCTGATCGGTGCGGGCTTCCAGGGTAGGGCCGGCATCGAAAATATCGACATACCCCCGGGATTTAAAACCTTCGCTTTCGAGCAGATCGACTATCGCTTTGATATCAGGGCGAGGCTTACCGATCACGGCCTGGGCGGATGCGGGTAGCAAAGGCACATACACCGGATAGTGCGGCATCAGATCAGCGATAAAACTCTTGGACTGAATCCCGGTCAGGTAGTTGGCACGCGAGAACTCCATGCTGAAAAAGTGCCGTCCCAGCGCCTCCCAAAACGGCGACTTTGCCTGGTCGTCGGTGACCCCCTGAAGCTCGACCAGAGTACGATCAGAAAACCGCTGCCGATGGCACGCCATAAACAGCATCCGCGCCCGAGAGAGTAGGTTGAGGTTCTCCTGGCTGCGGTGTTGCGGCGCTAGAAATAGACTGCACAGGCTGCTCGAGCCGGTATGGTCCTGACACAGGTGCAGCGCCGGGATACGGTTGTGAATCTGTAAATCATTGGAGGCATGTACCAGCTGATCGATGCGATAGCTGTAAAAAGGAGTGCTCAGCCCGACTGCTGCGTTAATCCCGGAAATGCCAAGGACCTCCCGGCTATCGCTGTCTTCCAATACAAAATGATAGGTCTCTCCCTTGGGCTGCGAGACATCGGCGCGCAGTGCCCTTTGGGTGGCACCGATCAGCTCGGAGAGATGGTCACGATTGGCGGGTAGGGTAGACATGCTGCCGCCGGCCACAACCGCCAGTTGCTCCAAGGCTTGAATATCGGCAAAGGTAACGGGTCTGACGATTAACATCTGTTTCTCTCCAACCAGCGTAGATCATCACTGGAAGCCAGTTTCATCAGCAGCAACGCACTCAGCTTGGCGCGCTGGCTCAGGCTGCTGACCAGACAGTATTCATCGCTGCTATGAATCTTGCCGCCCTGGACACCGAGAGTGTCAATATTGGGCAGCCCGGCAGCGGCCAGATTGTTACCGTCACAGCAGCCACCGGTCGGCAGCCAGTGCAGGTCCAGATCTAAGTGCTGGCCACATTCACGCACCAGTTCAAACAGGCGCAGGTTGGTCGGGCTGAGGTGTTTGGGTTTACGTCCGAACTGGCCGTGTAGCTTCAGGTTCAAGCCATCGCGGCTATTGATTTCAGCCATCAGGCTATCGATCTGCTGCAAGCACCAGACCTCATCCTTGGGCTGCTCGAGACGGATATTAAACTTTGCCAGCGCGGTATCCGGCACCACATTGACCGCACCGCCACCCTGAATAAAGCCAGGATTAATCGTTACCCCCGGACGTTGGCCGTTGAGATCATCCAGACCACTGATAAAGTCACACAGGGCACGAATGGCGTTGCGTCCGAGATGGTGCTCGCGTCCCGCGTGAGCCGCACGTCCTTTGGCAACCAGGGTGAAATTGCCGCTGCCTTTGCGCTCACCGGCCAGGTTCCCGTCAGCAAAGCAGGGCTCAAAAATCATCCCCAGATGGTTTCGCTGCGCCGCATCGACCAGCAGCGGTGCTGAACCCGCCGAGCCGATCTCCTCGTCCGGATTGAGCAATACTTCCCAGCCGATGCTCTCCGCCCAGGGGCTGCGTTCCAGTGCCTCGAGTGCTTTAAACATCAGTACCAAGCCGCCTTTCAAATCAGCCACACCCGGGCCGTTGAGGGTGTTGTCATCCAGCCATTGAACCTCCTGAAAGGGGTGGTCGGGCGCGAATACCGTGTCCAGGTGACCGCCAAGAAAAATCTGCAAGGGCGCCTCGGGGCGTTTTCTGATAGACAGTGCCTGCCCCAGCGGTTGTTCGACGCGCTCGCCGCTGGCATCGATGGAGACGTAAGGCGCGACATCGATAAAGCAGCGCTCGCCACCCAATCCTGCACTGATTCGATTGATGGCGGCAGCAACCGCATTAACCCCAGAGGCATTGAAAGAGCCGGAGTTGATACGCGACAATTCTATAGTCGAGTCCAGCATCGCCTGCTGCTGTGTATCCAGCCAGGCAAGCCAGGGGATGAAACTCTGATCGTTGGACAGCATCTGGCTCATTGGCTCCTCGATAACTGGTTAGTGGAATAGCTGCTCATGGGTAACTACCTATGACATAGAGTATTGACCAAAATCACCCAGGGTACTGTTGCTAATGCGACCCAAAATTCAACGAATTAACCTAGACTGAGCTACGCAAGTCCTTTCCAGTCAAGGAGTTCGAGATGAGCCAGCCACAGCCTCTCAGCGATATCGAGATCGCCCGCCGTGCAGAACAGCGCCCTATAGCGGAGGTCGCAGCGACCCTGGGGATTCATGCCGACGAACTCCAGCCCTACGGCTGGGATAAGGCCAAGCTCAGTCTGGAGCTGCTGGAAAGAGTTGGCTCCCGCCCCGAGGGTAAATTAATCCTGGTATCGGCGATCCATCCGACACCTGCCGGAGAGGGTAAGACCACCGCCACGATCGGCCTTGGTGATGGCCTCAAACTGCTAGGCAAAAAAGTCTCTATCTGTCTCAGAGAACCCTCCTTGGGACCCTGTTTCGGAATTAAAGGCGGAGCGGCGGGTGGTGGCTATTCGCAGGTGATTCCGATGGAGGATATCAATCTCCACTTTACCGGCGACTTTCACGCCATAGGGCTTGCGCATAATCTGCTTGCGGCGGTGATCGACAACCATCTGCACCAGGGCAATGAACTCAATATCGACAGTCGCCGGGTGGTCTGGAAGCGGGTGCTGGATATGAATGATCGGGCTCTGCGGATGGTCAATATAGGTCTCGGTGGTCCTGCGAACTCGATGCCGCGTGAAAGTGGATTTGATATCACGGTGGCCTCGGAGGTGATGGCTATTTTTTGTCTGGCGATGAGTCTGGAAGATTTGAAACAGCGCTTGGGCGCTATTATCGTGGCTTATCGATTCGATGGTTCGGCGGTGACCGCCCGCGATCTCAGGGTCGAGGGCGCGATGACAGTACTGCTTAAAGATGCTTTTAAACCTAACCTGGTGCAGACCCTCGAACACACGCCTGCCTTTGTTCACGGCGGCCCTTTTGCCAATATCGCTCACGGCTGCAACTCGCTGATCGCGACCCGGTTGGCATTAAAGCTCACCGATTACGTGGTGACCGAAGCAGGGTTTGGAGCAGATCTGGGTGCCGAAAAATTTCTTAATATTGTCTGCCGCAAGTCGGGTCTGAAGCCTGCTGCGGTGGTACTGGTTGCCACCGTTAGGGCGCTGAAATTTCACGGTGGCAGCGCTTTGGATCAACTCTCACGAGAAGACGTTTCTGCAGTCGAAAGAGGTGTAGAAAACCTGCGTAAGCATATTGAAAACATTCATCAATTCCATCTGCCAGTCGTAGTGGCAATCAATTGCTTTAGTGCCGACACCGAAGCGGAAGTTCGAGCTATCCAGGATAAATGTGACTATCTTAATGTGCCCGTTATCCCCTGTAATAATTGGGCCGAAGGCGGGGCAGGGGCAGGGGACCTGGCCAGGGTGGTGGTCGAGCGGTGCGAACAGATCAGCGGCGACTTTCAACTGCTTTATCCGGACGAAATGCCGCTGTGGAAGAAGATCAAAACGATTGCCACAAAGATCTACGGCGCTGATGATATTTTGGCAGATAAAAAACTTAGGGATAAAATTCATAGCCTGGAAGCAGCAGGTTATGCCCAGTTGCCGATCTGTATGGCTAAAACTCAATACAGCTTCTCTACCGATCCCGCCCTGCGGGGACGTCCTGAGGGGTTTGATGTCCCACTGCGCGATGTGCGCCTCGCTGCCGGTGCCGGTTTTATCGTCGTCCTCACCGATAACGTCATGACCTTGCCCGGGTTACCCAAAAGGCCCTCCGCCGAGCTGATGGATCTGGATCAAGAGGGTCAGGTAGTAGGGTTGTTCTGACCGGAATGAAAGGGAAATAAAAGGCTGAGTACGCGTATAAGGTTATCGATGTGGGTGTGAACGCCAAGAACGGCTTTGGTGGGTATACCGGGTTTAAGCCCTACGAGTTTATTTTACCGACGGCGATACCGTGGGTCATCGAGAGATCTCACCAGGCAGAAATCCCATACCCAGGGTTCCAGGCGTTGCTATCTAAAGGACCGATATGCAGATGCGGGGGAATAGTTAAATGAACTTGACAGGTTCCCCTCTAAGGAGGAATAATTTAATCACCCTTTAAGGGGGGGGTTAGAAGGAAGCTAAATTTGACAATCAAAACGCCCGCCTACGACCTGAACAGCATAAAGAGTTCCATTAGATCGATCGATGAGTTGCGCTAAAGAGGTCCTGTATCTGAAGTTAATTTTAAGTGCACGGCAACTAGTATTTTCAGTAAATGATATGGATAATATTTTCCTGAATCCGTGACTTTAATGTCAAAAAACGAGGTAACCTTTTGATTTTATTATCAGCTCAATTAATGTTCCAATTTACCCAGTCAGTGAGGTTTTGAAGTTGTCAATAAGTTGATTTTGTCATGTGATTTCAAATGGTCATGAGCATTTAAAAAATTTAAAGTCACGGATTCAGATAATATTCATGCGCACGTATCTCATATATTTTTTCCCAGCGCTTTTTGTTGCGGCTTTATTAAGTGCCTGTGCCTCCTATCAGGAGCCGTTTACTGCTAATCGAGCCACTGTTGAATACGATCTGTTATACACGATGCCTAAAGAGCCCCTGTCATTTAAACATGATGTTTTGCCGGTACTCGAAAAACGCTGCATAGCTTGCCACAGCTGCTATGATGCGCCTTGCCAACTTAAATTAACATCAAAAGAAGGCATACTAAGAGGCTCAAACAAAACAAAGGTATACAATGGCGCACGCTTAACTGCCAATGAGCCCACGCGTTTATTCATTGATGCGACAACAACCTCTGAATGGCGTAGCAAAGATTTCGCGCCCATCCTACATGAGAAGGTTGGGGACGAACCCGGTGACCCCATAGAAAATCTCAAACATTCTGTTTTATATCGCATACTTCGTCTCAAGCAATTACAACCCCAGGCTCACACTGGAATATTAAATGATAGTTTTGATTTATCACTGGATCGTAAACAAAGTTGCCCCACATTAAAAGAGTTTAATGATTACGCTATTGATAATCCTGAAGGTGGCATGCCCTATGCCATGCCAAATTTGTCGCGTGATGAATACACAACTCTAGTGCACTGGATAGCACAAGGCTCACCGGTAAAAGACGATTTACCACCATCAAAAGAAATCACCAAACAGATAGACCAGTGGGAAACTTTCTTAAACGGAAACTCCAGGAAAGAAAAGCTGTTTTCGCGTTATATATATGAGCACCTGTTTCATGCCCATATACATTTTAAGAATTCTGACCAACGAGAATTTTACCGGCTAGTTCGCTCGACCACCCCACCCGGTGATAAAGTAAATATTATCCCGACTCGCAGACCCTACAACGACCCTGACGGTGACGTGTTTTATCGCATAGTTCAACATAAGAGTAGCATTGTTGCCAAAACACATAACGTGTATGAATTATCCAGTCAACGCATGCAACGGTATAAGGAATTATTTTTTTACACTGATTATGAGATCAATGAACTGCCTTCTTATCAACAGGAAGTAGCATCAAACCCAATAAAAGCTTTCGCCGATATACCGGTTAAGTCTCGATATAAGTTTTTACTGGATGACGCACGCTTTTTTATTGAAGGCTTTATTAAAGGCCCAGTATGCCGTGGCCAGGTCGCATTAAACGTTATTGAAGATCATTTCTGGGTCGCCTTTTTTGATCCAGACGCACCCATTTCTTCATCAGATGATGAATTTTTAAAAGCCAACGCAGACATGATGGCCTTACCCTCAGAACTTGGTAATACCTTTGATTTTTTCAGTGCAACCTTGCACTACAAAGATATATTTCGAGAATATATTCAACATCGTAAGAGCTACATTAAACAATCTAAAATCTTTGATATAGCTGATTCAATGAAGTTTATCTGGGATGGCGACGGCAAAACAAACAAGAATGCAGCACTAACTGTTTTTAGGCACCTCGATAGCGCCTCGGTTAATAATGGCTGGTTAGGCGATTATCCAGAAACAGCATGGCTGCTTGACTACTCATCTCTTGAACGTATTCATTATTTACTGGTCGCGGGTTATGACGTTTACGGTAATGTTGGTCATCAGTTGAATACTCGTTTATATATGGATTTTCTACGAACAGAAGGAGAAAACCTTTTCCTCACTTTTCTTCCTGTTAAAAAACGTCATCAACTTTTAAATGAATGGTATAAGGGGCTTCGCAAAGGAAATAGAAATGACCTCGGCAGCGCAAGCTGGATAGATACTGAGCTGGTTAATGGATACAAAACAGCTGATGAGCAACGCGAGTTATATCAAACCATTGAACACCACCTCGGTGCCATAGCAGGCGATGGCGACTTCATTAATAGATGCACTAATGACAAATGTGCACGCTCTAGTAATAATGATATATTGCGGGCGGATACCGCAATGCAAACCGCGACAAAAATCCATGAAAGGCTAGTACATGTTTCACCTGACATCACCTTTGTGCGCGTACTGATGGGTGGCAAGCCAGAAAATGATCGCGCATACACTATCTTGTATAACAAAGCATATAAAACCGTAAGCAGTATTCTGCACAAGGACAAACTTGACCCGCAACGTGATCATCAATTTGACACACAAACGATCCTTCCCTGGCTGGAAGGTTCATACCCCCAATTCTTCTACGTGGTCAAGCTTGATGAGATAGAAAATTTTGTCGAGCGATACTATGCTATTAGCAATCGTGCTGACTATGAAATCTTTGTCGCTCTCTACGGCATTCGTCGCACCAATAAAAACTTCTGGTCACATGCCGACTGGTTTAATGAACAATACAAACGTGAGCAGCCCATTTTGTCTGGCATATTTGATTTAAACCGCTACCAAAATAAATAGCAAAAAAGGGGTCACGTCTTTCTTTTTGCCCGAGAAGATGTTTCTGCAGTCGAAAGAAGCGTAGAAAACCTGCGTAAGCATATTGAAAATATTCATCAATTTCACCTCCCCGTAATAGTGGCGATCAATCGTTTTAGTGCCGACACCGACGCGGAAGTTCGAGCTATCCAGGATAAATGTGACTATCTTAATGTGCCCGTTATCCCCTGTAATAATTGGGCCGAAGGCGGGGCAGGGGCAGGGGACCTGGCCAGGGTGGTGGTCGAGCGGTGCGAACAGATCAGCGGCGACTTTCAACTGCTTTATCCGGACGAAATGCCGCTGTGGAAGAAGATCAAAACGATTGCCACAAAGATCTACGGCGCTGATGATATTTTGGCAGATAAAAAACTTAGGGATAAAATTCATAGCCTGGAAGCAGCAGGTTATGCCCAGTTGCCAATCTGTATGGCTAAAACTCAAACGGGGTAGTCGGTTAGCTCCTCCACCCACTACATCTTGTGTTTCACCAATCA
>CAXBEA010000047.1:0-30779 GCA_963974645.1 uncultured Neptunomonas sp.
AACGAGGGGCGCATTCTACAGACACCAGATCTGCCGTCAACGCCTTTTGTGAATTATTTAAATAGCCCTAAAAACCATGAAGAAAAACTCTTTCGTTCTTTTTTCACTGCTGGCTTATATGTTTCAACCTTTACACGAAATTCAGGAGAATAATAAAAAAGGTGATGCTTTTTTTTGCCTACCTTAACTAGGTAGTACACTCCAAACACACCCTTATCTTCTGAAAACACATCAATCGTATTCCAATTATCTTCAATCCCATAAGCCTCGCCATTGATATGCACAGCCTTTCGTTGCAACGCATCTTTAACTTGCTTGCCTGCTCCCATTCCCGCAGTCGACAGCAATGAAGTAAGCGGGGTCTCCTTAAGATCCTGGCCTCCAAGCTCGGAAGATGGTAAGCCATCTTGTGATAACTGCTTGTAATCATTTTTACTCAGTTCGGACGTATCACCACGAAACAGCGCGTCAGTAATCCGCCTTGCAGCCTGCAATCCTTCTTCACGATGGACCAGACGCGTGACCTCTTTTGCCAATACGGATTGAGCCTGGGGCCGCCCTTGCGTTGCTGCATCATCCGCTTCTATCTGGCTGATCTGTTTGATTGGCAAGAAGGTGAAGTAACGCAAGAACTTATACACATCGGCATCGGCTGTATTAAGCCAGAATTGGTAGAACGCATACGGCGATGTTTTGCTTGGATCCAACCAGATGGTTCCGGATTCTGTTTTTCCAAACTTGGTACCATCCGCCTTGGTAATCAGCGGCATTGTCAGTCCAAATACCTGCTCCCGATTCATCCGCCGAGTCAGCTCTGTCCCCCCAACGATATTACCCCACTGATCGCTGCCACCAATTTGCAGGGTGCAACCCTGGGTTTTATTAAGCTGCTGAAAATCGTATGACTGCAGAATCATGTAGGTAAACTCGGTAAACGAGATGCCCGCGCCCTCACGATCCAGCCGCTGCTTAACCGATTCTTTATGGATCATGGAATTGACAGAAAAATGCTTACCCACATCACGCAGGAAAGTCAGCACATCCAAATGCTGGGTCCATTCCAGGTTATTCACCACTTCGGCCGCATTGGCGCCAGAGTCAAAATCGATAAAGCGACTGACCTGTGAGCGGATACGCCCGACCCAGCTATTCACCACATCCGGGGTATTCAGCTTACGTTCCTCGGCTTTAAAGGATGGATCGCCGATCAACCCTGTCGCACCACCAACCAGCGCGATCGGCTTATGCCCGGCCATTTGAAACCGCTTCAGCGCCAGCAGTGGCACCAGCGAGCCTATATGCAAGCTGTCCGCAGTCGGATCAAAACCACAATAAAGCGTTCGCGAGCCTTCGCTGAGGTGCTTATCCAGCTCATCGTTACCGGTCACTTGCGCGACCAAGCCTCGTGATTCCAGATCTTTTAATAAAGCATTCTCAAACGTCATCTTATCCACCTAAGCAAAGCTCGGTTAATGGGCCACAGCGGGCCGGAAAAAAGGTTGCGTATTTTAAGCGATAGCCTCCTTATTACACAATTACAGCGTCCGATTAGTTTGATGTAACACTAATTAAGCACCTAAAGGACTTATATCATGGATCACTGAAGCCTGATTTCTTATACTGTGCAGATGACCAACATAAACAAGACCACTATGCTTGCCCATCTAAATACTCTTAAACAGGCTCCCACCAAGCTCCATCTCATCGCTGTATCTGGCTGCGTGGCCATATTCGGTATTGTATTACTGCTTCCATCCGAGCCGGTAGCAGCCAATAAGCAGCAGATAATTATTGAATTACAAATACCCGATGCTAGCAGCGACAGCTCATTCAACAAGGCCCCTGTTGCATTAGCCAGCCCTGATCTACATCCCACCCCCGCGACGACGGCGCCACCAGCGCAACCCGCTTTCGATACCCCAAAAGAGCAGTGGCTCAGTCTGCAGATCCGCCAAGGCGACAACCTCACAACACTGTTTGAGAAGGCTAATCTAGGCGCCAACCAGCTCTACCCGTTGCTTAACGGGATCAAGCCTAGCAAGGTCTTGGATCGCCTAAAACCCGATCAGCAGGTTGAGTTTTTGATTAAAAACGGCGATCTGGTCAAAATGCGCCACATCACCTCGGCCTTGACGCAAACTCTGATCAGCCGCAACCAGGACAGTTACAGCGTCGAAGCGATCACGCGCACGCCTGAAATCACCCATAGCTATCGTCACGGAAATATCGACGATTCTCTTTTTCTTAGTGGTGAACGTGCGGGATTGAGCCAGCAAAAACTGATGGAGCTCGCGGGTATTTTTGGCTGGGATATCGATTTTGCCCTCGACATCCGCCAAGGCGACGAGTTCTCCGTCATTTATGAAGAGCAGTGGCTAGACGGCGTAATGATCGGTGAAGGAAATATCGTCGCAGCATCATTTATCAACCAAGGCAAAAACTTCCAGACTATTCGCTATACCAACAGCAAAGGTGATAGCAACTATTACACTCCTGAGGGTAGTAGCATGCGTAAAGCCTTCTTGCGCACCCCCGTAGATTTTTCGCGTATCAGCTCTCGCTTCAACCCTAATCGTAAACACCCTATCTTCAAAACCAACCGTCCGCATAGAGGCGTCGACTATGCCGCACCAACAGGAACACCAATCAAAAGTTCAGGAGATGGAAAGATTATTTTTTCTGGCACCAAAGGCGGCTACGGTAAAGCCGTCATCGTCCAACACGGTCAAAATTACACTACCCTTTACGCTCACATGAGCCGATTCAAATCCGGCATCAAGCGTGGCTCAAGAGTTCAACAGGGGCAAACTATCGGCTATGTGGGCAGTTCCGGCTATGCAACAGGCCCTCATCTGCATTATGAATTCCGGGTTAACGGTGCTCATCGCAATCCTCTGACGGTACCTCTGCCCCAGGCATCCCCTCTGCCTAAGTCCGAGCTGGCGTTATTCGCGCCTCTAGCCAGCGACCTATTAACCCAGCTCGACAGTTTCCGCCAAACCCAGCTGGCTCAAAAATAATATGCAGCCAACAGGCGGCTACTACATCGGCCTAATGTCTGGTACCAGCCTGGATGGTATCGATGCTGTACTCGTCAATCTTAACCTACAGCCCATTCAGCTTCTCGCCAGCAGCACGCATCCAATACCTCAAGCACTCAGGAAAACCTTATTAAGATTAACCCTGCCTGGGGATAATGAGATCGAGCTACTCGGCATTGCCGATGTACAGTTCAGCCGACTGCAGGCTGATATAGTCAACGCTCTGCTCCAGCAGTCGGGAATAGCGCCCAGCCAAGTCCACGCCATCGGCAGCCACGGCCAGACAGTTCGCCACAGGCCTGAAGGAGCAACCCCTTTTAGCTTGCAAATTGGCGACCCCAATACCCTGGCTGAAAGAACCGGCATTAGCGTAGTCGCTGATTTTCGCCGCAGAGATCTTGCCGCTGGCGGCCAAGGCGCCCCCTTGGTACCTGCTTTTCATGCTGAGCTTTTCAGCCACGACAAGCTTGATCGGGTGGTTGTAAACATAGGTGGCATGGCCAACATCACTCTGCTACCCAAGGGGCGACGCATGCCTGTTATCGGCTACGATACAGGACCTGGAAACATTCTGATCGATAGTTGGATCAGCCGTAATCATCAGCAAGACTACGACCCTTTAGGCGCTTGGGCGCGCAGTGGTCATATCGACCCCCAACTACTCTCAAAGCTGTTACAACTGGACTACTTTGAGCAAGCCCCACCGAAAAGTACCGGTCGCGAGCAGTTCAACCTCAACTGGCTCGATCAGCAGCTCGCCAGTGTCGATCACTCAATCTCAGCGACAGATATTCAAACAACATTAACCGAGCTAACCGCTTGCTCTATCGCTAACGAGATTCTCAAACACAACCTAGCCCGAGCTGAAATCTATATCTGCGGCGGAGGGGCTCATAACGCTTATTTACTTGAGCGGCTGAGCTACCACCTACAACCACTAATGCTCACCACCACCGATGCTTTAGGCCTGCCTGCAGATTGGGTGGAGGCTTGCGCCTTCGCCTGGCTAGCGAAACGTTGCCTGGAAAAGCGCCCTGGGAGCCTAGCCACAGTTACCGGCGCCCACGCTGAACGTATCCTTGGCGGCATTTACCACGCATAACCCTATCCTTAACCACCCGCGCTGTATGTCTAAGCAATATCCATCCATTAGCTGACAAGCCCATTAACCTCGACTATTGTTAGCCTATTATCAACAGGGTCATCAAGGACGATGCCATGCAATTTACTCCCCTTAGCGTATCGGTACTGACTGCGGTACTTTGCCAAACTAGCGCCGCCGCGATCACCAATAACGTGCCTGCGCCAGTCGCAACACTTAAGCTGAGCCAGCCTAGTTTCAGCCCCCAGTTGATGCTTGCCAAGCGCTACCAAGGCAATATCGACTTACAACACTATTGGATCAGTGAAAAACTGGATGGTGTTCGCGCCTACTGGAACGGTCACCAACTGATCTCTCGCCAAGGCTACCCGATTCACGCACCGTTATGGTTTGTTCAGGCACTGCCAAAGACCCCATTGGATGGCGAACTCTGGAGCGGCCGAGGACAGTTTGAAGCTCTATCAGCCAGCACCCGTCGCTATCAACCGATAGACGCCGAGTGGCAAAAGATTCAATACCGGTTATTTGACCTCCCTGCCAGCTTACTGCCCTTCAAGCAGCGAATCGATCAACTTGAGATACTGGCGCAACAGATCGGTGTTGGCCATATCCAAACTCTTAGCCATTCTCAGGTCTCGACTCATGAGGAACTGCTCCAACTGCTGCAACAACAGGCCGCTACAGGTGCTGAGGGGTTGATCCTAAATCGTATTGATGCCAGCTACGAGGGCAAGCGCAGCGACGCATTACTTAAATTGAAACTTCATCTGGACGATGAAGCTAGAGTAGTGGCGCACCTACCAGGCAAAGGCAAGTATCGAGGCCTGCTGGGAGCGATTGAAGTGCAGCTAACTAACGGCCAGCGCTTCAAAATCGGCAGTGGATTTACCGATCAACAACGCGCATATCCACCCGCTATTGGCTCTACAATCACTTTTAAATATTTCGGCATGACCGATAAAGGCAAGCCGCGTTTCGCCAGCTTTGTGCGCAATTACGCACCAACTTATTAGCCGGACAGGTTGGTGCTGTGACTCTCATGGAGCTCTAAATATAAAGAATATAAAAAAGCCCCGAACGGCTGGCCGTTTGGGGCTTTTTAGAATACGTAACTGCACGAAACTCGACTCAGATTGAAAACGAAGAACCACAGCCACAGGTCGTGGTGGCATTCGGGTTTTTGATCACAAACTGAGATCCCTGAAGGCCCTCTTTATAATCCACCTCGGATCCCGCTAGATACTGATAACTCATCGGATCAACAAGCAAGGTCACTCCGTTTTTTTCCACCGCGGTATCGTCTTCGCCCATCTGCTCATCGAATGAAAATCCGTACGAAAATCCTGAGCAGCCGCCTCCCGTCACAAACACTCGCAACTTGAGATCAGCATTCTGCTCCTCTTCGATCAGACTTTTCACCTTTGCAGCAGCGGCATCGGTAAAGACCAGCGGGCTTTCCGCGTCTTCCGCGTCCCACTCTTCAACCGCACTCATAAAACCTCCAAACAGCATTCAATTATGAACGCCATTATGCAATTAACCTATTAATTTAGTCAAGAATAGACTTGACCGATGCGAGCTCTGTATCAAGGCAGCAAGGCGACAATATCCAGTCCAGCCGTTTCTTCGAAGCCAAACATGATATTCATGTTTTGCACCGCTTGCCCAGCGGCACCTTTTACCAAGTTATCGATGACCGATAAAACAACCACGGTATCGTCATCCTGTGGCCGATACACTGCGATGCGGCAATGATTAGCCCCTTTGACACTCCGCGTTTCCGGCAAGCTTCCCGCCGGCATCACATCAACAAAGGGCTCATTGGCATAACGCTCCTCGAAGAGCTGCTGCAAATTATCGACGGGATCATTGAGCACCCCATACAGAGTCGCATGGATACCGCGAATCATCGGCACCAAGTGCGGCACAAATGTCAGCCCCACAGGAAACCCGGCCGCCTCAGAAAGCCCCTGTTTAATCTCAGGCAGATGGCGGTGCCCCGCAACTCCATAGGCCTTAAAGCTTTCACTCGCCTCGCATAACAAAGAGCCCAGGCTAGCCCCGCGTCCTGCGCCACTGACACCCGACTTACAGTCAGCGATCAGACGTCTACGGTGGATCAAGCCTTTTTCCAGCAGCGGCAGAAAGCCTAGCTGGGTTGCTGTCGGGTAGCAGCCGGGATTAGCCACCAGGCGGGCGGAGCGAATCTGCTCACGATTGACCTCAGGCAAGCCGTACACGGCTTCAGCGACGGCCTCTGGGCAAGCGTGCTCCATGCCATACCATTTGGACCAAAGCTCGATATCCTTAATCCGGAAGTCTGCGGCCAGATCGATCACCCGCACACCGCGCTTAAGTAGTTCCGGCACCTGCTTCATGGCGATACCGTTTGGGGTCGCAAAAAACACCAGGTCACAACGAGACAAGGCCTCGAGATCGGGTGCGGTGAACTCCAGATCAAAATGGCCACGAAGATTGGGATACAGCGCCGAAACGGCCTTTCCGGACTCTGCCCGAGAGGTGATTTCAGTCACCTCAACCCGCGGATGCCGGGCCAGCAAGCGTAACAACTCCACGCCGGTATACCCCGTTCCACCGACGATGCCCACCTTGATCGTTGTCATACCTTAATACCCCGAAGTCTATACATAGATAAAGCCTGTATAATATGATGACTGGACGCAAATCAAAAGCGGCCGTCACAGCCATTGTGGTTATCAAATCTATAACGATATAAGAGCCAACGTACCGATGAGTATGAATTCGCTCGGCCTCAACCATTTTCGGCTTCGAATAGGCGATACTGATGCGCTGCCGCAATGGTTACTGATCGGGCTGCTCTCAGGGCTGCTTGCCGGTCTCATCATGCTGGCGTTTCACTATGCGATCAGCTGGCCGCTGCAACAAACACTACCGGGTGGTAACCCAGAAAATTTTGAAGACCTACCTGCCGAAGCACGGCTGCTCCTACCCATGCTCGGTAGCCTGTTAATCGGGCTACTGCTGTGGTCTTTTGCTTCCTCGGCCAAGCTTGGCATCACCCATGTTATCGAACGGCTGAGCTATCACCAAGGGCGAATGCCACTGTCCAATATGTTGCTTCAATTTATTACTGCCTGTATTAGCTTAACCAGCGGCCACTCTGGCGGCCGAGAAGGCCCTACTGTGCATTTAGGTGCTTCCGCTTCGAGCTTGCTAGGGCAGTATTTACGCCTACCCAACAACAGCCTGCGAACGCTTATTGGCTGCGGTAGTGCGGCGGCCATTGCCGCCGCTTTCAACACCCCCATTGCCGGAATTATCTTTGCCATGGAAGTGATCATGATGGAGTATACCGTGGCCGGGTTTATTCCAGTCATGATTGCGGCCATCACCTCCACGCTGGTCTTGCAGCTAACACTGGGCAAGCATATTATCTTTGATGTTCCAGCCTTCCATATTCAAAGTCTGCATGAAGTGCCCTTCATTGTTTTGCTCGGCATTATGATAGGTTTGCTCGCAGTCGTTTTCAGCAAGCTTTTGGTTACTATCTCCCGATGGCAAAAACCCTCGCTATTTATCCGCCTGCAGATCGCAGGGCTAGCAACAGGCGTCACGGCATTGTTTCTACCACAGATCATGGGCATGGGTTACGATACCGTTAACCAAATACTCGCAGGCGAGGGGAGCCTAGCTCTACTGGTAATTCTCGCTGTGGTGAAATTATTGATCACTGCAATAGCTATCGGACTCGGCGTTCCTATGGGGCTCATCGGCCCGACGTTGTTTATTGGCGCAGCAGCAGGCGCAGCAATGGGCGCGATAGGAATTGCAGCAGCAGGGATGTCTGTCTCGGATATAGCTCTTTATGCCATGTTGGGGATGGGAGCCATGATGGCAGCGACCCTCCAAGCCCCGTTGGCGGCTCTGTTAGCACTGCTAGAACTGACCTTAAATCCCAATATTATATTTCCAGGCACCCTGGCGATCATCGCCGCGACGCTGAGCTACCGCTATTGCTTCCGGGAAGGGTCTGTATTTCAAGCGCTGTTGTTATGCAGCGGACTGGACTGGCGTCGTGCACCCTTGGAGCGTCTCCTCGAGCGCACCTCAGTTTCCACCTTGATGCTAAAAAATCCAGTTCAAAGCCCCCGCTCTATCGATAGAGATAAAGCCAACTCGCTAGCAAAGAGCTCTGGCGAATGGATCTTGATTATTCAGGATAACCAGGCCAAGGCTTGCTTAGCACGCGCGGATCTACAGCTCTATCTGCAAAAGTTATCTGAAACCGACGCTGAAGCCAAAACCGATGTCGATAAGACTAGCCCTGAGACTATCGACCTAATGGCTATCCCAGCGCTACGCCACGACCTAACTGTGATATCGATCCAGGCATCACTCCATGAAGCCCTAGAGATGCTCAACCATAAAAACCGAGATGCACTCTGCGTTCTGAATCACAGTAACGCACCTAGTGGACTGCTGCTACGCAGCGCTATTACCCATCATTTCATGCATACGAAGAGCGCATAATGTTACAGGGCCTGTACGCCATCACCGACGCCAGACTCACCCCCGAGCCTCAGTTACTGGCAAAAGTCCGCGCCGCCTTGCGGGGTGGTGCGCAGGTGGTGCAGTTCCGGGATAAATCTGATGACCATAGCGCCCGGCTACGGCAAGCCTGCGCACTGGCCAAGCTGTGCCAAGAGTTCGAGCGGCCTCTGATAATCAATGACGATCCCGAACTGGCTCTGGCTTGCGGTGCGGCCGGAGTCCATCTGGGTCAACGCGATGGCGGCCTGGAAAAAGCACGCGCACTACTCGGCGCAAAGGCGATTATCGGCATGACCTGTCACGATTCGCTTCAGCTAGCGCAACAGGCCGAACAGCAGGGGGCTGATTATGTCGCTTTCGGCGCCTTCTTTCCCTCTACATCAAAACCACTCGCCGAACCCGCATCACTGTCTGTATTGCAGCAGGCTCGGCAGCAGTTACGCGTCCCTATAGTAGCCATCGGCGGGATCAGCGTGGATAATGCCCCCCTATTGATAACTCGAGGTGTAACGATGGTCGCTGTGATCCAAGCACTGTTCGCCGCCGATGATATCCAAGACCGTGCCCAGCAATTCAGCGCACTTTTTGATCGCGAGTGATAGTCACTGCGTACTGAGCACGAATAACCCCAAATAACCCAACGCCAACTGTTCAACCCGATTGGAGCCTCTATGTCGCAACAACCTATAACATCGCGTTCTGAAACATTATTCGAACAGGCTAAACAGTATATACCCGGGGGCGTTAACTCCCCCGTTCGAGCATTCAAAGCCGTTGGCGGCACGCCTATCTTTACCGAGCGCGCCGAAGGCGCCTATCTCTATGATGCTGATGGTAAACGTTATATCGATTATGTGTTGTCCTGGGGGCCGATGATATTGGGGCACGCACACCCAGCTATCACCGCCGCGGTGATCGAGAAGATGAAAAAGGGGCTGAGTTTCGGCACTCCCACCGAGATCGAGACCCAGTTAGCGGCCAAGATCTGCGGCCTGCTACCCCATATCGAGATGATTCGAATGGTCAGTTCGGGCACAGAAGCGACCATGAGCGCGATACGTTTAGCGCGGGGCTTTACCGGACGAGACAAGATCATCAAGTTTGAAGGCTGCTACCACGGCCACTCCGACTCGCTGCTGATCAAGGCAGGATCTGGCGCCCTGACCCTGGGTGTTCCCAGCTCTCCTGGCGTGCCTCAGGCGCTGGCGGAACACACCATCACCTTGACTTACAACGATATCGAAGGGGTTAAGCAGGCCTTTAGCGAAATCGGCGAACAGGTTGCCTGCATCATCGTTGAACCCGTCGCAGGCAACATGAACTGTGTTCCACCTATCCCTGGATTCCTAGAAACCCTGCGCGAACAGTGCGACCAGTCTGGCGCGTTGCTTATCATTGATGAAGTCATGACCGGATTTCGTCTGGGGTTGCAAGGCGCCCAAGGCTACTACGGGGTAAAAGCAGATCTAACGACCCTGGGCAAAGTGATTGGTGGTGGCATGCCGGTTGGTGCCTTTGGCGGCCGCCGTGATGTGATGGAGCAGATCGCCCCACTCGGTCCCGTCTACCAGGCCGGAACACTTTCGGGCAACCCGGTAGCGATGGCTGCAGGTCTGGCCCAGCTAGAACAGATCAGCCAACCGGGCTTTTACGAACCGCTATTCGCCAGAACCGATGCGCTAGTTGCAGGGATGCGTGAACGTGCGGCCAAGGCAGGAATACCCTTTACCACTAACCATGTCGGCAGTATGTTCGGTTTTTTCTTCACTGAAACAAAACAGGTGGTTAACTTCCAGCAAGCGATCAACTGCAATAACGATCACTTCAATCGTTTTTATCACGCTATGCTCAAGGAGGGTGTGTATCTGGCACCGGCCAGCTATGAGGCCGGATTTATGTCTGCGGCGCATACCGATGCGGATATCCAAGCCACACTGGATGCGGCTGAGCGGGTTCTAAATTCGCTGTAAGTGTTCTTTACTTCTTACCTCAACTTCTGGGCCGGATGCCTCGCCGGCCCTACTTATCCTCTTTCTCCTGCATCCATCTCCCGCTTCGGCCGAATGCTATCCAGCACCGCCCTACGCTTCTCAGCAGGCATCATCTCGATTTTAGCGCGCAATCGGTTGCCACTCAGTAGATCTACGGATGCTTCCCGCGCTACATCAATGATAGAGGCAGGAAAGTCTTTGGGGGATGCCAAGATAGCCGCATCAACATGAAAGCGACACATGACAGAGCGCAGCCTAGCCAATACCGACGGGCGACTCGCGGCCGCCACCGAGCAGCAATGCAGAATATAGCGAACGCCTGTTTTAGAAACCAGGAGATATTCAGACCGTCCAGGCTCTGAAACGATCAGTTTTACGCGAAAATCATTTGCCTCATAGAAACGCTCGACCAACAGCGTATACGCTGGCCAAGGCAACAGATCCAGCTGGTAAAGTACCAGATCGTCAGGGCGCATCCAGGAGCAGAGTTCGGGAGACACGGACAAAATCCTTTTGTCTATTACGATTCAACACTATAAATAGCCTACTAATAAAGTTAAAGCGAAATAATCACAGCAGCTAGCCAATCGCTTCTGTAACAGCCTCACAAAAAACAACTAAAACCATTAAAATAAACAACTTAAAAGACATAAAACTAGAGAGTCAATAATTAATCCTCATCAGTAAACAATCCCAGAACACGCTAGAAAAATAAATTCAGACCCGGCTCCGTCCATCTCTTGGTAGCTGTTCAACGCCGATTCTTGATAACATCTTATTTAATCCAATTCGTAGGGTAGCAACGCCCGTCACTATCGACACCAAGGAATCACATACTATGCAACTGACCCACCGTTTCCGCCGCCTACGTCGCACCTCTGCATTGCGTGATCTGGTTCGTGAAACTCAGCTTTCAGTTAACGATCTGATCATGCCTATCTTTATCGAGGAAGATATAGATACACCGGTCGCAATACGGACACTACCCGGAATCAGTCGCTACCCTGAAAGCATGCTTGCCGATCAAATGAAGCAGGCACAGGCAGCAGGCATAAAATCGGTCATTTTATTCGGTATTTCCCACAACAAAGATGCTATAGGTGCCGACAGCTGGAACGAAGAGGGGTTGATGGCGCGGATGATTCGCAGCGCCAAAGAAGCCGCTCCAGATATGGTGGTAATCTCCGACAACTGCTTTTGCGAATATACAGCCCATGGCCATTGCGGCGTGATCTGCGATCAAGATGTCGATAACGACAAGACACTTCTCAATCTGCAAAAACAAGTTGTCGTAGCTGCCAAAGCGGGGGTCGATATGATCGCCCCCTCGGGAATGATGGACGGAATGATCGCCGCTATTCGAGAGGCGCTGGATAGTAACGGTTTCGAACATATCCCGGTGATGTCCTACTCCACCAAATTCTCATCCAATTACTATGGCCCCTTCAGAGAAGCGGTAGACAGCTCATTTAACGGTACCCGCGATAGCTACCAGCTCGATTTTGGCAATCGCAAAGAGGCACTGGCTGAATCATTGCGGGACGCAGAAGAGGGCGCTGATATTCTGATGGTCAAGCCCGGCATTGCCTACCTGGACCTGCTCAGTGATATTCGCCGCCATACCCATCACCCTCTAGCGGTGTACCAGGTCAGTGGAGAATACGCCATGATAAAATTTGCCGACCAAGCGGGGGCCATCGATGGCAAGGCACTAATGATGGAAAACCTGATCGCCTTCAAGCGCGCGGGGGCAGACCTGATAATCACCTATTTCGCCCTTGAAGCCGCTGCTGTGCTAAACCAACAAAGCCGCCTCTAACACCCCAGCTTTATACAGAACAACCTACTAATACAGCAGGTTGTTCTCTCAAAAAGAACAACCTAACTGTCTGATATTTTTACAGTATCAATTCGCTTGCAACTTTTATTGGTTAAAATCATCCAATTAACGGAAGGCATCATTATTGCAAGCCTTACTTACAGGGGAATCGACAACAATTTCCTAGAGAACCACTATGCTACCCAAGCCGCTCTACGAAATACTACCCTACTGCTATTTTATAGTCGGCAGCACCTTATGGCTGGCTAGCAGCACGCCGCTAGAACTATTTGCCGGGGTACTACTCTATATTGCCGGTGCTCAGCAGTGGGTACAACGGAGTAATTACCGTCGCAGTGACCGGATCCGCACCAACCTGATCAATAACCACCTGCATCTTGCTGAGGAGGCGTTGCATCACGATCTCTATCCACGCTGGTTGTACGAGATGCTACCTTTCTTCTATATAGGCTTAGGCTATCAGTTGGCCAATCTTTTTCACAACCCCAGTCTAACCAACATCTTGGTGCTGGATTTCAGCTTTTCACTCGCGGCGGCGCTCTCTCTGATCATCGCAGGTTTTTTGGTATTAACCTTGCGTGGACGGCATCGATTTCAGACCCATTCGGATCCGGTAGAGCCCGACGCTAACTCGCCATCTAGCGGTGGGCGGTAGTCCGCCATGCCGAAACTTATCTACGAAATAATACCCTACAGCTACCTGCTTGCCGGAGCGTTGCTGATGTTATCCCAACAGCCCTTATTGATAGCCCTTGCGGGTTTTTTCCTCTATACCGCAGGGGCCCTCTGTTGGGTTACCCGCGCTAAATACCGTCAGCGTCATGGCCGGCGCTATCCCATTAGCGAGTACCGCAGCGAACCTAAGTTCATCACTGATCCCATCGACAATTACAGCCTCTCGACCACGCTACCCAGCAGCATTTATGAAACACTGCCTTTCGCCTACCTCTTGGCCGGCATCCTCAGCTACCAGGTCTATCTCGCGCAGACGACCTCCTTCCTGGCATATATCTCGACCATATTATTTGCCACCACCGGATTCTATACCTGGATGCTACGCAGCTATCACAGAGGCTATCACCAAGCGCACTCGCCGATGCTTAATGACTAAAACTGTTGTATGAAAAGTCCCCGCAGCCCCTCTCAGTCAATGTTCTACCTCGCCTACGGCTCCAACCTGCATCCATTGCGATTGCAGCAGCGGCTCTCCCAGTGCGAACTCATCGCACGGATAGAGATCCCCAGCCACCGGCTCTATTTCCATAAACGTGGAGAGGATAATTCAGGTAAATGTGATCTGATCTTCAGCACGCTACAGGACCGGTGCTTTGGCGCGCTGTATCAAATAGCAACCACCGACGCTGGTATCCTGGATCGCTTCGAATCGGGCTACCATCGCCGCGGTCTGACTGTAGAGATCGCAGCTGAACGCTACCAAGGATTTACCTATCAGGCAGATAAACCGATGATAGCGCCGGACCTGCAACCTTTCGGCTGGTACCTAGCGCTAATCACCTCTGGCGCAGAGTTTCTGGGCTTCTCAGCCGAATACCAACAGCAGCTAGAGCGCACCAGCAGTCGCTCCGACCCGCATCCGACAAAGGCTGAACAACATCGCCAGCTAGTGCGGCAGTTACAGCTGCACAACCGCCGCTATCCTGCCCCAACGATACGCGAGGGACAGGTTATTGACTGGGATACAGTGTAAAAACGCAACCTTAAATATCAGCCGCGAGGTTACTCCACTTCGATCAGCTGATAGCTATGACTGATCTCAACGCCACCTTTTTCAAGCATGATAGATGCAGAACAGTATTGCTCTGCCGATAAGCTGACCGCACGTTTTACGTGCGCCTCTTTCAACTTTCGACCCGAGACCACGAAGTTAAGGTGGATCTTGGTAAAAACAGCTGGCACCGCATCGGCACGCTCAGCACTGATCTCGGCACGGCAGTCGGTGACATCTTGTCGGGTTTTTTTCAGGATCGTCATCACATCGAAACTGGAACAACCGCCTAACCCCAGCAGCAACATCTCCATAGGGCGCGGCCCCTGGTTTTTACCACCATGGTCCTCGGGCCCATCCATGCTGTAGGTATGGCCGGTACCGGTGGTGCCGTCAAAACGGGCATCACCTGCCCAATTAATGGTGACATTCATATCGACTATCGCTCTCAGAATAAAGTAGATGGATTAGCTAACCGACGTCATCAGCTAGGATTAAAGCAGCTGCATCAGCAACTATTTGAATAATATTTGCAGCTGCAGACCGGGATTATCAGCGCGCATAAAGGCCTCACCAACCAAAAAAGCATCCACCTGATGCGCACGCATCGCGATAACATCCTCACGACTATGGATGCCGCTCTCAGTGACTACCAGACAGTCACTGGGGATTCGATCCAGCAACTGGTAGGTGTTCTCCAGACTGACATCAAAACTGTGTAGGTCGCGGTTATTAATACCTACAAGCTGGGCATCGACTTTTAGTGCTCGTTCAAGCTCCTCGGCATTATGCACTTCGATCAGCACATCCATACCCAACGCCCGAGCCAACTGATTCAGCTGCTGCAAGCTAGCATCATCCAGAGCAGCCACGATCAGCAGGATACAATCGGCCCCCAGCGCACGAGCTTCATAGACCTGGTAGGGATCGATAAAGAAGTCCTTACGGATTACCGGTAACGGACAGGCAGCACGCGCCTGCTGTAGATAGGCATCGGCACCCTGGAAAAAATCTACATCGGTCAGTACCGATAGACAGCTGGCCCCGCCCGCCTGATAGCTCAAAGCGATAGCAGAAGGATCAAAATCTTCCCGAATAACCCCTTTACTCGGCGAGGCTTTCTTTACTTCAGCGATTACCGCTGAGCGCCCTGCGGCGATAGAATTACGCATCGCCTGAACAAATCCCCTGGGAGCATAAGCCGGATCCGACTGCTGTCGCTCGATCTGCTGGCGTAATTCATCGATGGAAACCTGCGCGCTGCGCTCGGCAACCTCTTCACCCTTACGCTGGAGAATTTTAAGCAGGATTGTCGGTGTATTCATTGCGCTCTGTGCCTTTAAAAAGGGTGAAAATCAGCCACCAAAAGAGGTCTAAAAACAGTATCCGATAACTAGGTTTTAGCTGCCAGAGAGTGGGATATATTAACAAGGGCTTCGAGCTTATGCTGGGCTGCACCGCTCTCGAGAATCTGGCTAGCACAATCGACCCCCGCTTGTAACGACTCGACCAGACCCGCAACATAGATAGCCGCTCCCGCATTCAACTTAATGATATCGGCTGCTGGGCTCGTCTCACCTGCTAAGGCACTGCGAATCAGCGCCAGCGATTGCTCGGCATTTTCAACGACCAGGCTGTCCAGCGTTGCTCGCTTTAACCCTAACTGTTCTGGCGTTAGTGTGTACTCACTGATCTGCCCGTCTTTCAACTCGGCTACAGAGGTCGGGCTGGCGATGCTGATCTCATCCAGGCCATCTTCGGCGTGCACCACCATCACATGGCGGCTGCCCAATCGTTGCAACACTTCCGCCAGCGGCCGCACCCACTCGCGACTAAAGACGCCCAGCAGTTGATTGGGCGCGCCGGCCGGATTGGTCAACGGCCCGAGCACATTGAAGATTGTCCGTACCGCCATCTCGCGGCGTGGGCCGATGGCATGCTTCATTGCGCTATGATGGGATGGCGCAAACATAAAGCCGACGCCCACCTGAGTAATACAGTGAGCGACCTGCTCCGGGGTAATATTCAGGTTCACACCCGCAGCCTCAAGGACATCGGCGCTACCGGTGGAACTGGAGACCGAGCGGTTACCGTGCTTTGCCACCAAGCCACCTGCCGCGGCTACCACGAAGGCGCCTGCCGTGGAGACATTAAAAATCCCTGCTCCATCACCTCCGGTACCGCAGGTATCAACGATATGTTCGCCAGCAACCGGTACCGCAGTGGCCAACTCGCGCATCACCCGGGCTGCGCCCACCACCTCATCCACGGTCTCGCCTTTCATCCGTAGCGCGATCAAAAAACCACCGATCTGTGCCGGAGTTGCTTCTCCCGTCATGATCGTCCGCATTACCGACTGCATCTGCTCTGCAGTCAGATTCTGTCGCTCGGTCAGCGTTCTAATTGCCGTCTGAATGTCCATTGGGTCTCTCCTGTTCGAGGCTCTGTTATCAATAATCGAGGCAGCTAGCGTTGCAGAAAATTTCTCAGCATATCATGACCCTGCTCGGTCAGAATCGACTCGGGATGAAACTGCACCCCTTCGATATCAAGCGCCTTATGCCGCACACCCATGATCGCTTCGAGATCACCCGTAGCTGTTTCGGTCCAGGCCGTTACCTCCAAGCAGTCAGGCAAACTCTGCTGCTCAATCACCAGCGAATGATAACGGGTCGCTGAAAATGGATTACTAAGGCCTTTAAATACGCCCTGATCACGATGGTATACCGGCGAAATTTTGCCGTGCATAACCTGCCCAGCGCGGACAATACGGCCACCAAACGCTTGAGCGATGCTCTGATGCCCCAGACAGATTCCGAGGATCGGCAGCTTGCCCGCAAAATAATTGATCGCCGCCACCGAAACACCCGCCTCGTTCGGGGTACAGGGACCGGGAGATATCACCAATTGCTCCGGCTTTAAGGCCTCGATCTGCTCGATGCTGATCTCATCGTTGCGGTAGACCTGTACGTCCACCCCAAGCTCGCCAAAATACTGGACGATGTTATAGGTGAAAGAGTCATAATTATCGATCATCAACAGCACAGTAAAACCCTTTTCAATTATCCTTCGTCATTCATCCCGAGCCAGGAGCCCGCCCGATTAGCCCGCCAGGGAGGGAGCAGAATGCTACCACAAAATCAGCAATAGGCGCCAAAGCCTAACAGGGCCCAGCGCGTTTTCAGCAGCGCAAAAAAAACCCGATGATCTGCCTCATCGGGTTTTCTTAAAACAGAACGTGCTAAGCGATATTACTTCTTCGCTTTAGCCTTAGCCGCCTTACGCTCTAGTTCGGCAGCAATTACCTTCTCAGACACCGAATTCGGGCACGGCAGGTAGTGCGCAAACTCCATCGAAAACTGTCCACGACCAGAGGTCATAGTGCGCAGAGTGCCGATATAACCGAACATCTCGGACAATGGCACATCGGCCTTGATCCGCACACCGGTCACACCCGCCATCTGATCTTTGATCATCCCGCGTCGACGGTTCAGGTCACCGATAACATCACCTACGTGATCGTCTGGGGTGAACACATCGACCTTCATGATCGGTTCGATCAGCTGAGGAGACGCCTTAGGCATGGACTGACGGAAAGCGCCACGGGCAGCCAATTCAAACGCGATGGCCGAGGAGTCAACCGCGTGGAAACCGCCGTCGAACAGCTCAAATTCAACATCCAGAACCGGGAAACCCGCTACTGGACCGGTGCCCATCATGTTCTTGAAGCCTTTCTCGACCGCGGGGAAGAACTCTTTAGGGACGTTACCGCCGACTACCTTTGAGGTGAATACGAAACCACTGCCTGGCTCACCGGGCTTGATATAGTAGTCGATCTTACCGAACTGACCCGAGCCACCCGACTGCTTCTTGTGGGTGTAGGAATCCTCCAAAGCCTGGGTGATCGTTTCCCGGTAAGCCACCTGTGGCTGACCCACTTCCAGATCAACGCCGTAGGTGCGCTTAAGGATGTCGACCTTGATATCCAGGTGCAGCTCGCCCATCCCCTTAAGGATGGTTTCGCCCGAATCTTCGTCGGTCTCAACCCGGAACGAAGGGTCTTCGGCGATCATCTTGCCGATCGCGATGCCCATTTTCTCGGACCCGTTCTTATCTTTAGGGGCAACGGCGATAGAGATTACCGGCTCAGGGAAAACCATCGCCTCCAGGGTGCAGGGATGCTTAGGATCACAGAGGGTGTGACCGGTCTGAACGTTCTTCATCCCGACGATGGCAATGATATCACCGGCTTGCGCACGGGCGATTTCGTTACGGTCATTGGCGTGCATCTCAACCATACGACCGATCCGCTCGGTCTTGCCGGTAAAGGAGTTCATGATGCTCATCCCCTTCTCCAACACACCCGAGTAGATACGCACGAAGGTCAGGGCGCCGAAACGGTCATCCATAATCTTGAACGCCAAGGCGCGCAATGGCTCGTCGATAGAAACCGTTGCCACTTCACCCGTGGGGTTACCCTCCTCGTCGGTCAGCGGCTGAGGCACAACATCGGTCGGGCAGGGCAGGTAATCAACCACCGCATCCAGAACCATCTGCACGCCCTTGTTCTTGAACGCAGAGCCACAGTAAGTTGGGAAGAAGTCCAGAGCGATAGTGCCCTTACGGATGCAGCGCTTGATATCGTCAATAGAAGGTTCTTCGCCCTCCATGTACGCCATCATCAGGTCGTCATCCTGTTCAACCGCTTTCTCGATCAACATCTCGCGGTACTCTTCGACCTGATCAACCATGTCAGCAGGGACGTCAAGAATTTCGAAATTCTCGGGCAGACCAGAGTCATCCCAAACGTACGCCTTGCGGGTCAGCAGGTCGACCATGCCGACGAAGTTCTCTTCAATCCCGATCGGTAACACCATCACTATTGGATTGGCACCCAGTACTTTCTCAACCTGATCGACGACGCGCAGAAAGTCTGCACCCATTCGGTCCAGTTTGTTAACGAAAATGACCCGCGCAACTTCGGACTCGTTAGCATAACGCCAGTTGGTTTCAGACTGAGGCTCAACTCCACCCGAACCACAGAATACACCTACACCACCATCCAGTACTTTCAAAGAGCGGTACACTTCAACGGTGAAGTCAACGTGCCCGGGCGTATCGATGATGTTAAAACGGTGATCTCTCCAGTAACAGGTTGTTGCTGCTGACTGGATAGTAATACCCCGTTCCTGCTCCTGATCCATGAAGTCAGTGGTCGCAGCACCATCGTGAACTTCACCGGTTTTATGGATCTTACCAGTCAGCTTCAGAATACGTTCGGTGGTAGTCGTTTTTCCCGCATCAACGTGAGCGAAGATGCCGATGTTTCTGTACAGGGATAGGTCAGTCATTGGGTTACTCAATAGGTCAGGGCGTAGAAATAGCGCGCGATTATACTAGGAATTAGCAGCAGTGGCCAACTATCGAATGAATTAATGAAAATTACCGTACAGATCGCAAGCTGCCTGCTGGGGATCTATAGAGTTTCTTTTCGACGCCACCCAGATCAGGGTTTCAATTCGCGTAACAGCGCCTCAAAGGCTAATCGCAGGTCTGAATCACCGCCTGCAAGCGACAAGCCCTTTCGGGTCAACTGCTCTGCACGGGCACGATCATTCATATGTAATCGCAGCCGAGCCAACTGCAGATAGATCAAAGGATCCCGAGGCTCGATCCGCTGTGCGCGCTCTAATTGCGCCAAGGCACCCTGCAGATCGCCTCTGAATTCCAGACTATCGGCTTGCTCCATCAGCGCCAAGAGAACAGGCGAAGGCCCTGGATAACTTACAGCAGAGGAGGACCCCGCTGGGATCGCGATCGCAGATTTAGCCTGCAGACCTTCCTTCGCCATACCGCTAGTCACCTCCTTAGCTTGCGGGTGCGGTTTTTCCTGCACAGCGGGTTCTGCTTTATTTTGCGCCCCTGTCCATGTTTCACCCTGGCTTACAGGGGGTGCGTCGACCAGAACCTGCGAAGGCAAAACCCTTACAGCCGCCACCGGCCCCTTTTGCGACACTGGAGACTGGACTTGGCTTCTATCTTCAACAGGCACGCTAGTATTAGCCGACTGACCTGCACAACCCACCAGCAGTAACATCCAGGCGGCTCCAGCGAATCGCCGCAGATCCCGTCCACACTTAGCATTCCAAACATTACTCATCAGCAAACCATCTCTTCAGGCAAACAGGCTAATCACCAAACAACCGCGAAAACCAACTCTGTGCACGTCGTACCGGAGACTGTAAGCCGCAACCTGCGAACTCAACAGGCTCCGAACCCTTGATGAAAGGTATCAGCCGGGCATTGGGGCAGCCTTCATCGGTTAACATTCCACTTGCATCATCCACCCATAGGTAGCTGATATCAGCAGGCGCTATCGGCTCAAATGCAGCGGATGGCAGCTGGGTCATCAGCTCAGCCCAGACCTGCAAGGCACCACTACTGCCGGTTAAGGGGGTGGGGCGATTATCATCCTGCCCCAGCCAGCTCACCGCCAAATAATCTCCGGTAAAGCCGGCAAACCAACTGTCGCGCTGATCATTTGTCGTCCCCGTTTTCCCCGCCATATTGAGCGAATCGGGAAAACGTTGGTAGAGCGACTTCGCGGTACCTTCGCGTACCGTCTCCTGCAACGCATACTGCAACAGATGAATCGCCGCAGGACTGAACTGCTGCTCCAGCTCAAATGGATAACTGGTTAACAGCTCACCCTCAGCGGTCAGCACCGAGCGAATCGATCTTAGCGGTGTTTCAAAACCGTTTGCAGCGATAGTCTGGTACAGCTGCATCACCTCCAGCGGACTCAGGCTAAGCGATCCCAGCAACGTCGAGGGATAGGGCATAATCTCACGCTCCACCCCGAGTCGCTGCAGTACATCGACCACCTTCGCCATCCCCTGCTCCATCCCCAGGTTGGCGGTTGCCAGATTATAGGAGCGCGACAGCCCCAGGTGCAGCGGCACCAAGCCATTCACCTTGTGATCAAAATTATTCGGGCTCCAGATCGAGCCATCTGGATTCTCCAACCGCAGCGGCTGGTCTTTAATCGCACTGATCAGGGTATAGCGTTGTGGCTGTTCTAATGCAGCCAGATAGACCGCAGGCTTAACCAGGGAGCCAATCGGCCGTATCGCATCAAGCGCCCGGTTAAATCCCTGATAGCGGGGTTCCCGATCACCGACAACCGCAACCACCTCGCCGGTCTGGCTATTGCCGACAACCAGCGCCCCCTGAAGCCCGTTGATCGCATCACCATGACGACGCTCCAAGCGTTTAACCACCGCCTGCAGACTCTGTTCAGCACGGATCTGCACCACCGGATCGAGACTGGTAAACACCTGCAGTCCTTCCGAAGAGAGATCCTGCTGACGGTAATCGCGGCGTAACTGACGCTTAACCAGATCCAGATAGCCAGGGAACGCCCCCTTGGTCAAACTGCTCTTGGCGACCACAGCCAGCGGCTGCTGCGTTGCCAACAGCGCAGTACGCTGATCGATGCCTCCACTCTGCTGCAGCAAGCTGATAACAAGATCGCGGCGCGCTTTGGCGCGTTCTGGATGGCGGCGCGGATCATAATACGAGGCCCCCTTGACCAACCCCGCCAGCAGCGCCTGCTGGTCGACCGATAACGCATCCAGTGGACGGCCAAAATAGTACTGACTGGCCAGGCCAAAACCATGGATAGCACGATTTCCTGCCTGACCCAGATAGACCTCATTCAGATAGGCTTGAAGGATCTCATCCTTGTCATAATGAAGCTCCAGCAGCATCGCCATCGGCGCTTCCATCAGTTTACGCAACAGACTCCGCTCGCTGGAAAGGAAGTAATTCTTGACCAACTGCTGAGTCAGGGTACTGCCCCCCTGAACCACCCGCCCTGCACGCAGGTTGGCCCAGCTGGCGCGGGCAATACCGCGCAATGAAATGCCATGGTGCTGATAGAAATGACGGTCTTCGGTCGCTATCAGTGCCTGAATCAACAGTGGCGGAACCTGCTCCAGCCGGACCAGATCACGGTCTTCGTTATCCGCCGGATAAATCCCCCCCACCAGCACCGGCTCTAAACGCGCCAAAGAGAGCGACTGGCCATGACTGCTGAGGCGCTGCAACTGGCCACCGGAAAAGTGCAGTTCCAAGCGTCGTGAAGGCTCCTTACCATCGGCAAAATCAAACCCGCGGGTAATCAACTCAACCCGCCAAGATTGCAGCTGCATCTCACCGGGGCGCGTTGGCTGGGCGACTTGCTGGTAGCCCAACTGCCTCAGCTCAATCGCGAGGGATTCGGCGGTCAGTACGCGACCCGCATATAATTCCAGCGGGCGGGCATATACCTTGGCAGGAATGGCCCAGCGCTGACCCTCAAAACGGCTGCGAATGCTGGCATCCATATAGAGCAGCGCCAAGCCGAACAACACCAGCAAGACCAACAGCACTTTAAAAAATAAGGACCACCAACGAAACCCGGGGTTAGCAGGGGATCGGCCGGAACGGGACTTAGATGAAACTCTCTTTTTTGACATGGCGCGAAGTATAATCACTCTGTGCATAGATGTGGAACTAACGATGACCGACAGCCGCTTAATAACCGCCTTGCAACAGCCACAGTTATTTAACCACCCAGTTGACCGCTTCAGGCTGATCCAAACCCACATATCCTGGGTGTTACTCACCGGCCACTTCGCTTACAAATTACGTAAACCAGTCAATCTTGGCTTTCTCGACTTCAGCACGCCACAGCAGCGCTTTGAGGATTGTCGCGAGGAGCTGCGGCTTAACCGGCGTTTTTCTCCCGAGCTGTATCTCGAACTAATCCGAATCCAGGGCACACTTGATCATCCGCAGCTCGAGGTTGCGGATCCGCTCCAACCGTTCGATCCATGCGCTCTGGAGTACGCGGTACAGATGGTGGAGTTCCCACAAAGCCAGTTACTGTCGCAACAGCAACCACTGCCAAAACCTGAATTACTAGCGCTAGCACGGGAGCTTGCAGAGCTTCACGCCAAGGCCCCCAGCCAGCTTTCCAACTCAACCTTTGGCAGCCTGACTACTATTTCAGCCGTGATGCTGGAAAACTTTACCCAGATTAGCCCCTACCTGAACAATCAATCGTTAAAGAGCAAGACTCGACCCCTGCCCCATAGCAAGTTAACGGATCAACTGCGACAACTGCGTCTACAGACAGAGAAGACTTTACAGCAGCAAACCCCGCTACTCACATATCGTCATCGGCTTGGCCATATCCGTGAATGCCACGGCGACCTGCATCTGGGCAATATTGTTCTGCATCAAGGTAGAGCCTGTCCCTTCGATTGCATCGAATTTAATCCCCGCTACCGCTGGATCGACCCCCTCAGCGACTTGGCTTTTCTACTGATGGATCTACAGCTGCGTAAGCAAGAAACGCTTTCGAACCTGCTGCTCAACAGCTACCTGGAACGAAGCCTGGATTATCACGCCCTGCCCCTGCTGCCGCTTTATCTGGCTTATCGGGCGATGGTCCGCGCCAAGATCACTTTGCTAAGCAGCGGCAACAGCGAGCAACCGATTACACCATTGGCGATTAAGCACTACCGAAACTACGCAAACTTAGCAGAGCAGGCCCTGGCACCTAAAAAAGCACAGTTGATTCTGATGCAGGGTCGATCCGGCAGCGGTAAGAGTTGGATGTCGCAGCAATTGATTGAACAAGGCCCCTGGATCAGACTGCGCTCAGATGAGTTACGTAAACACTGGCACTCACAGCAACCCGCCGCAGTAAAGCGCTATGGCCCTGACATGAACAAGCTAACCTACCAGCGTCTGCGGGAATTAACCAAAACACTGCTCGAGTCTGGGCTTAGGGTCATTATCGATGCCGCATTCCTACGCCATGCAGACCGTCAGACCTTCTTGAATTCGGCCCAAAAACTGGGGATAGAGCCTAGAATCCTTAGCTGCATCGCAACCGAGGAGACATTGGAGCAGAGAATCAAACTGCGGCTAGCCGACCAGGATGACCCTTCAGAAGCCAGTGTTGAACTTACCAAGCAACAGAAATCAAGCCTAGACCCCCTTACCCCGGAGGAACTCACTTACACCCTGACAGTAGACACCGGATGCACACAACAGGTAGACGAATGCCTACTTAGATTAGCGCTAGTCTAATCGCAAAGTAATGATCGCAATGAAGTGCTCATAAGCCTGAATAGGACAAAGAAAAACGCCTCGGGAATGCGTAGCCACAGATTAAGTGCAGCGGATACTGAACGGTTCTTCCACCACTCGCCGGACTGACGGCAGCAGGTGCTTAAAGCCATCAAATGGGCGCTACATTAAAGACCAAAAGGTATTAGATCTAATTCTTCAAAAAAATCATGAAGAGCAGCCTATCTATCTGATTAAATAGGCTGAATGGTGCAGTACTGAGGAAGAAAGCTCACAACGAATCGAAAAGGCTATCAGCGCCTATAAGAGTCAAACCAGCAGATAACGACCCGCGCTGGCTACAACAACGGTCGTGACCCCCAAGCAAGCATTGATCATCACCAGCTTACGAATTCGTCCCATTTGCACTCCTGCGCGCGGAAAATCCTTTTCCTTAAGCGACGCTTTCAATACCGCATAGGGGCTCAAGAACAGATACAGATAAATAGCGGCCATCAGCAGGAACAGCAACAACATACTGTGCACATGAAGACCTGTATAAGCAAAGCCGCCAAAAACCATAAACAGCATCCACAACCCAGTCACAAGCAGTACCACTAGCGAGACCCAAACACCGACAAAAAAACGGCTCAACACCCCAGCTAGCAACGGTAAGCGCAAGGGCGGTTCGAGCAGTTCAACGGCGGCAGGGCGTACTGCCAGCAGCATCACCAGCATACCGCCAACCCAATAGACTGCTGCTAGCAGATGCAAGGAAATAGCGACAGCCATCAGCCTTGGCGCTCCAGATCGCGGACGATATTACGCATTTTTTTCCATGTCGTAGTATCAATCGGCCCTGCATGACGATAGCGAACAATGCCCTGAGCATCAACAATAAACGTCTCAGGAGCCCCGTAAACACCTAGGTTAAAACCCAGCTTTCCTTCCGGATCGAAAATATTAAAGAGATAAGGATTCTGGTACTGGCGCAGCCAATTCTTTGCCTCCTCCGCATTATCTTTGTAATTCAAACCCACAATCGGAATCCCATCCTGGCGAGCGATACTCACCAGTTGCGGATGCTCAACCTTACATGAGGGACACCAAGTCGCCCATATGTTGACCAGCAAGGGCCGTTTAGGCAGATCAGCTTCGGTAAGCAACCGGTCCGAATCCTTCAACGCTGTCAGCGAAAAAGCAGGAAAAGGCTTTCCTACTAAGGCTGAGGGCAGCTCTTTGGGATCGATCGACAGCCCTTTCCACAAAAACACACCCAACAGCAATGCCAGCACTATAGGTATAAACAATAACGCGCGACGCACACTCATCGACTATTACTCCTTAATTCACGCAGTTTGTTTAGCCAAGTTCAAGCGGCTACGACGATAACGCTTATCGGTTGCGGCCAGTAGCCCGCCCATACCCATAAAGATCGCGCCTAACCAGATCCAGCGAACAAAGGGTTTAACCTGTATCCTTACTGCCCAGGAACCATCTTCAAGTTCCTCTCCCAGTGCAAGGTAGATATCTCTGAACAGACCAGGATCGATTGCAGCCTCGGTCATCATCTGTCTAGAGACGGTATAGAAGCGTTTTTGTGGCAACAGTTCAGTATAGGCACGGCCATCTATCTGCATCTCAAACACCCCTTCATCACTGATGAAGTTAGGCCCGATGACTTCACGCATCTCTTTGAAGGTAAAGCTATAATCACCCACGACCAGCGTCTCGCCTACCGCCATACGTAGATCACGCTCATCGTTGTATAGCGTCACCATCGTGATCCCAACGATCATCACACCGACACCAATATGTGCCAGCATCATGCCGTAATAGCTCCGTGGAAGGCTAGTTAACCCTGCTAACTTATCGGTTTTATTAGCCAGCTTAGCCACAAGATCCCGCAGCGAGGCCAATACAACCCAGGCAAGCAAGCCAGCCCCCAGAGCACCCCACCAATCCAAGGCACCCTTATAAAGTAACGGTGTGGCGATACCGACAATGATACAGAGCACCGCAATTATAATTACCGGCTTCCACATCTGTTGACTCGCTTGCTTCCAGCGGGTCAACATGCCGACGCCGAGGAAGGCCGTAAGAATGCTCATAAAAGGAACAAAGAAGGCATTGAAATAAGGGGGCCCCACCGAAAGCTTACCTAATCCCAACGCATCGATAATCAGAGGGTAAAGAGTACCCAGTAATACCGTAACTGCCACAACGGTCAGAATAATGTTGTTGACGAGGATAAAACTTTCACGCGAAACCAATCGGAAACTTGATTCACTCTGCAGGCTGGGCGCTTTGAACGCATACAGCAGCAAGGAGCCTCCGACAGTAATCGCCAACAGCACCAGCACAAAGAATCCCCGCGTAGGATCGGATGCAAATGCATGTACAGACGTTAGCACCCCCGAACGCACCAAGAAGGTCCCGAGCAGACTGAGGGAGAAAGCGAAGATTGCCAATAACAGTGTCCAGCTCTTGAATACACCCCTTTTTTCAGTCGCAGCCAAAGAGTGAACCAAGGCAGTGCCGACTAACCAGGGCATAAAAGAGGCGTTTTCGACCGGATCCCAGAACCACCAGCCGCCCCAACCCAACTCGTAATAGGCCCACCAGCTTCCCAGTGCGATCCCCAGGGTTAAAAACACCCAAGCAATATTGGTCCAGGGGCGCGACCAGCGCGCCCAGGCCGTATCCAACTTGCCGCTCAGAAGCGCTGCGATAGCAAACGCAAACGCAACCGCAAAGCCTACATAGCCCATATAGAGCATGGGCGGGTGGATAATCAGACCTAGATCCTGCAATAACGGATTCAGATCAGCACCATCTGCCGGAAAGTTGGGCAGATGCCGGGCAAACGGACTGGAGGTCAACAACACAAACAAGCCGAAGCCCACGATAATGATGCCTAGGACCGCAAGCACGCGCGACAGGACCTCCTCTGGTATGCCCCGGCTAAACAGGCTCACCGCGAAGGTCCAGGCACTTAAAATCCATAACCAGAGCAACAGCGAGCCTTCGTGCCCACCCCAGACCGCACTGAGTTTAAAAGCTACTGGCAACGCAGAATTGGAGTGATTGGCAACATACACTACCGAGAAATCATCACTCCAAAAAGAATAAAACAGGCACAAAAAACTTACCGTTAAGAAGACAAAAACACCATTAGCTAGCGGACGAGCATAACTCATCATCTGGATATTGCCCGAAGATGCTCCCAACAACGGCACAACCGCCAATACAATACTAAGGCAGAGCGAAAGGATCAGTGCAAACGTACCAAATTCAGGGATCATCTACTAATAACCTCCGCTATTCTGAGGGACAACATTCTCACCGTCTGCAGTCTTACCCGCTGAATCCAGAGCGAATTTAACTTCGGGCGGCATATAGTTTTCATCATGCTTAGCCAAAACTTCAGATGCTACAAACACGCCTTGCGCATTCATCGCACCTTGCGCGACGATACCCTGGCCTTCGCGAAACAGGTCAGGCAGGATGCCGGTATACTCAACCGTCACGTTAGCAACATGATCCGTTAATCCGAAACGAACCTTAAGATTTTTTTGATCCCGTTTCACACTACCGTCAACAACCATGCCTCCGGCACGAATGCGCTGATCAACAGGCGCCTCACCCGCTGCGATCTGTGTCGGAGTGAAGAATAGATTGATATTTTGACTCAATGCATACAATGAAAGCCCGACCGCAACGCTGACCGCAACCACGATCACAATGACGAAAGCCATCCGCTTTTTCCGTTTAGGGTTCATTTAAAACCACCTCTGTAACACTGAAAATCGGCAATAGCTGATGCCACTTAGTTCACCACTTCGTTGATAAGAATCTTGATCAGATCATCGTTGCCAGCCACCTGAACAGGACTCACAACGCCTTGAATATCACCGGGTTTAGCACCAGGCGTTCCGGAAAAACTGACTGTCGCTCTGACCTGTACCTGCTCAGCAGATGATAATTTAACCATCGGCCCCATCGCCATCGAATCATCCAGGGTTATCATGGCAGGCAGATCGCGTACTTGTAGCCGTGCTGCCGCCAGTGGCATCTTGGGTCCAGTGACCGCTTGAGCATAAACAAATACAGTAGTTTCAGGGGTAACGGTTCCTTTTAACGCGCTATCCAATTCAACCAGCACTTTCAGAGAAGCGCCAGTCAGCGCTTTGACGCTTTCGGGCGCTCCCTGTTCAGGAGACGACTGTGGACGATAATCGATACCCTGCTGAGCCAACTGAGCGATAGCATCATCGATCCCCTGCAACAGCCCCTCACGATTGAAATCAGGCCGATTGCTATTGAGTAATTTCTGCCAGATATCAATGGCTTGTTTAAACTGACCAGACTCGTAAGCTGCAATTCCTATCAGCCCCAAAGTACCTGGGTCTTCAGGATCAAGCTCAAGCGCTCGGTCGATAATTTTCTGCACACCGGCAGTAATCTGGTGATTGTTGAAGAAATACAGCGCTAGGGCCTGCTGGCTTATGATTTCGGCATGCTCGCCTACCAACTCGCCTACTTTTCCAAACGCCGAATAGGCATCTTGATAACGCTGTAGGGTCAAATAGGTCCGGCCTAAGATAAACCAGCCTTGAGAATCACTAGGTTCCGCTTCCAGACGTGCTTTTAGCGCTTCAACCTGCGCTTCGATACCCGACAGATCATGCCCGGCTTCAGGATGCGTTTCTGAAACCGCTTGTTGAGGCTGATCCAAAAGATCACTCGCACCTAACTGGTTGTACAGATATAGAGATAGCAGAGGCACCATCAGGGTCATGGCCAAGGGGACCCATATACTACCTTGCTGGGTCTGGTTTTTAGGAGAGCTAGCAGATGCTTCATCAACTTCCTGGAGTAGGTTTTGCTCCAACTCGACGCGCAACTCATCGAATGCTGACTGATCATGATTACCTTGAGCTAACTCTAGCTCTAGTTCGGTGACACGCTGTTTAAAAATATCGACATTGAGCTGATTACGATCAACCTCGGATAATGCTGCATTTACCTGGGCCTTTTTAATTAACCAAGGCCACCAGATAAACGCTAACGCAAGCCCGACCAACACGGCCAGTATTGACCAGAAGAAAATCATCATAGTGTATATTCACCGAAGAGAGGAAAGTGTCATTCCTGAATTAACCGCCACCGTAGCGCACTGCAACGGTAGGACACTAAAACCAGAGAAAAGTTTATGTCTGCGGTGCATTATACTGTTTTACGAAGGTTTCAAAAGCGATCCTGGGCATAGGTTGGCTATAGTAGTAGCCCTGCACGTAGTTACAGCAAAGCGTTTTCAGAAATCCCCTCTGCTCATCTGTTTCCACTCCCCTCAGCCACTACCTCTAGTTTGAGGCTAGGTGCCATCGCTACTATCGCCTCAACCAAGGCAGCATCCCCGCTATCCCCCGGCAGATCTTTGAGAAACGCACGATCAATTTTCAAAATATCAATAGGGAAGTGCTTTAGATAACTCAGCGATGAATAGCCGGTGCCAAAGTCATCCATGGATAATTTAACCCCTAGCGCTTGTATTTGCCTGAGCGCAGACATCGAGTGCTCATCCTCCATCAGCATGCTTTCTGTAATTTCAATCACTAACCGACTGGTATCAACCTTGGAGTTAAGAATCACAGCACGAATGATTTCTATGCCATCAGCACCGAAACATTGCTTGGGCGACACATTAACCGCAACCCGAATCGATAGATCGGCATCATCCTGCCACTCATTGAGTAAGCCACAAACTTGCTCTAAGACCCAGCGACCGATAGGCACGATCAGCCCAGTCTCTTCGGCTAGTGGAATAAACTGCGCCGGCGACACCAAGCCTTTTTCGGGGTGATGCCAACGGATTAGCGCCTCTGCACCAGTAACCTGCATCGAGCTAAGGTTTACCAACGGCTGGTAATAAACTTCAAACTCTTTATTAACAACGGCCTTACGCAGATCTTTTTCCAGCTGAGCCCGCTCTTTAGCCTCTTCATTCATCTGCTGAGTATAAAAACAGTAGCTGGTACCGCTACTCTCTTTCGCACGCCACTCTCTTTTGCACGCCACATCGCAGCATCCGCATGATGCAGCAATCCAGCCACATCCTCGGCATCGAGCGGGTAGAGTGAGATGCCAATACTGCTGGTTAAAAAAGCCTCTCCTTTCTCCAACTGAAACGGCTTTGACAACCGCTGACCGATGGCGCTTGCAACCTGTTCGGCATCATGGCTAGTGCGAATCGCTGGCAACAAGATCAAAAACTCATCGCCATTGAGCCTTGACACTGTATCTGAATCGCCAACTATCAATTTTAGCCGTTCGGCAGTCGCCCTGAGCAGAGCATCACCGCCATCATGGCCATAAGTATCATTGACCCATTTGAACCGGTTAAGGCCAACGTGCAGTACAG
>CAXBEA010000048.1:0-30073 GCA_963974645.1 uncultured Neptunomonas sp.
CAGTCGAGTGCCTGCACATCTATCTGAAAATGGCTGACCGCCTGGGCGCCATCAATTAATATTTTGGCACCGACGCTGTGTGCCTGCTGAATCATCGCTGCAACCGGGTTTACCGTTCCTAGGGCGTTGGAAACATGACAGATTGCCACCAGTTTAGTCCTAGGGTTGAGCATCTCGGCATAGGCGGCTTGGTCAAGATCGCCGTCATTATTGATGGGAATAACACGAAGTATTGCGCCACTACGCTGGGCAAGCAGTTGCCAGGGAACGATATTGGCGTGGTGCTCCAGCACACTGATGAGGATCTCATCACCGGCCCCTATGGCCTGCTGGCCAAAGCTATGGGCGACTAGATTAATCCCCTCTGTGGTGCCGCGGGTCCAGATGATCTCATCCGTGTGGCCGGCATTGAGGAACTGTTGTACCCTTTGTCGTGCTGCTTCAAAGCTCTCTGTGGCGAGACGACTCAGCTTATGGGCGGCGCGATGGACGTTGGCATTGCTGTGCCGGTAGTAACTGTCCATGGCATTGAGGACGTCACTAGGCTTCTGGGTCGTAGCGGCGTTGTCGAAGTAACAGTCTGATGACGTGGCGATCAAGGGGAAGTCAGACCGGAGTCGTTCGATCTCAAACGGCCGTGTGGATTCAGATGATTTCATCCAGGGATCAGGCGTCGTCAGCCATCGCCTGCATTGCGTCCTGAGCCCAGGTTAGGCTGTGACGGTAGGCGCTTTCGTAGATGGCATCATTGATTTCGAACTCGCCAAGACGTTCCCATTCGCCGCGTTCATAGGCCAGAGTCGCTTCAAGTACCATTCCCATCGAGCCTTCGTGCTTGCCGATAGCGGCTTTGATCTCATCATTCAAGGGGATCTGTTCCAGTACCGTGTCCATGTCCATATCCAAGAGCGCATTAATACTGGACATCATGCCTACCATGAAATAGTTGCTGGTATTGGGGTAGTTCATTGATTCAGCCAGTAGTTCGCACATGCGCCCACGTGCGAGTAGTGAGCGCGAGAGTTCGGCGGGTTTGTTGTCAGTACTGCTCAATGAAATTAACGTGGCCCATTTTCTGACCTGCTCCATGCCCAGCATAACAACGGCTTGATTGAGAGATTCGACTTTGCGAACCAGTGCATAGGTTGCTGAGTTAACGATACGCAGCAGTTTAAAGGTCAAAACGGGATCTTTGATGATGAGTCGCTCAACCGCAGATGCGGTGGTTCCGGGCCGCTGCAGTTCTTGAACGACCTGCATTAGTGCCAGCGTATTGGTGGCAACTTTTTTACCTTTGATCACCTGTGGCTTGCTTAAAAAGTGTCCTTGGAAGAGCTTGAATCCCAAGTCAACACATTCGTAGAGATGTTCAAGCGTTTCAATTTTTTGGGCAAGCAGGGTTACTCGGTAAGGTGCAAGCTTCTGAATATGTTCTTTTAGTTCCTGCTCAGAAAGCTGCTCAACATTGATTTTGACGATGTTGACCAGCTTGAGCAGGGGAATGTATTTCTCATCATAAAAAAAATTATCTAATGCGACTTTAAATCCGTCCTCTCGCAGTTTTCTGACCGCCTCAACCAGCTCAGCATCAATAGCGCTATCTTCAAGCAGCTCTATCACTATCTGTTTGCGCAGTAGTTGCGGCACATTTTGTCTGATCAGCATCTCCCGGTTCAGATGGATAAAAGCCGGGACCCGCTTAGTCGAGCCTTCATCGCTGATGCTGGTATAGGTATTTAGCAACATCTCGCTAGAAGCTTTCTCGCCATCTAAAAAATCAGCATCGGTGTCGGTGTCGCTGCGGTACAGCAACTCGTAGGCGATCACCTTGAGTTGACGATCGAAGATCGGCTGCCGGGCCATCAATATCTGATTATTAGCTTCGTTGTTGATCATTTACAGTACTTCATCCCGATGCGTTTGAGTCATTCTAGCCCAATGACCTGGATACGCCTACGGGGTTGGTGGATGATTCTCGGGGAGCAGGATTAAGCTCGGACAGTTCGCTCCTGCTAAGCTATAATCTCGCCCCCCAAAATGATAACCAGGAGTTGGGCTGCGTATGACCATTCAATGGTTTCCCGGCCACATGCACAAAGCACGCAAAGAGATTGCTAAGGTGATCTCTGAAATCGATGTCGTGATCGAGGTGCTCGATGCCCGTTTACCGCACTCCAGTGAGAATCCATTGGTTGGAGAGCTGCGTGGGCAGAAGCCGCTGATCAAAGTGCTTAATAAGAGTGATTTGGCCGATCCGGGGCGAACGCGCAAGTGGCTGAAGTTTTTGAATACGGATACTACGCAGGCGATGGCACTACGGATGGACCAGAAGTCCGAGTTGCAGCAATTGATCGGGCTCTGTAAACAGACCGCTCCAGGACGGGTTGCAGCAGATCGCCCGGTACGGGTAATGATCATGGGCATCCCCAATGTGGGCAAATCGACCCTGATCAATGCGTTGATGGGACGTAAAATCGCCAAGGTCGGTAATGAGCCCGCAGTGACCAAGAACCAGCAGCGCTTCGTGACGACCAATGGCCTGGCTGTTTTCGACACCCCGGGTATTTTATGGCCGAAAATTGTCGATGATGATTCGTCCTACCGCCTCGCTGCCAGCGGCGCTATTCGCGATACCGTGGTTGAATATGAGGATATCGCGCTGTACAGCCTCGGTTTTTTGATCAGCGACTATCCCGAGCTGTTGCTGCAAAGGTTCAAATTGCCCGCGCTGCCTGCTTCTGCCGATGAGGCGTTGGAGGCGATAGGACGACGCCGTGGCTGCTTAAAGAGCGGGGGAGTGGTCAATCTTACCCAGGCAGGCGAGGTCGTGATTGGCGATCTTCGCTCTGGTTTGATCGGTCGACTTAGTTTCGAAACTGTCGGAGAATGGGTCGAGAAACATCGCCTAGCAGAGCTGCTTCGATTACAAGGGCAGCAAGAGCAGGACGCACAACAAGCGCAGCTTGATGCTGATGCTGCAAAGAGGGCGGAAAAAGCTAAATATAACTCCCGATATCACACCACCTACAAACAGATTGATCCCTTGTCCGGCAATGAGCGGGGCGATGAATTGGGTAATGAGGATAGTTAACAAATGACACGTCAGAAAAAATCTCGTTCTAAAGCCGGTAGAGTACCTCTGTCGGACATGGTCGAAGTTGAAGTTCGCCCCAATCGTACCAGTCAGAGTAAGCTCAAACCTCAGCAACGAAGCGGCTACCTAGACAGCCTGCAAAAAGAGGCACAGCAACAGGCGTTGGCTAAACGTAAGAATCGACTAAAATCAGATCCGGCCGATGTTGCTGCTCGATCGCTAGAGGTGATAGCGCAGAAAAACGCCGTCGATGAAAATGACCCTGTTGATGACGCTAGTTGAGCCTTGCTTGAGGCTTGGCGAGTCATGCATCATTGCTGTATTAAGGCGTAAGTTAAGGCTGTAAGTTAAGGTTGTAGTTGGCTAGAACTGAGCCTGTAGTCAGAACTGAGGCTGTAGTCAGAACGCGGCGGTGATGCATCCGTTGAATAAATAAGTTGTCTTTTTAGAGTGTGGGCTTTCTGGATGGCATGGCGTGTTGTCTAAAATGCAAACAATCATTGTCGATCTGAGGGTCAGTAGCGACGAATACCTTAAGTTTTATCGTGGCCAGGCCAGCATTGTTACTTGTTTTTCCCGCGATGGCCGCAGAATTCAGTTCCCGGTCAAAATTATAAATCCCTATCTGACGCGTGATGGTGTCAACGGCTCCTTTGAAATTCAATTTGATAGTAAGGGTAAGTTTGTAGCTATTACGCGGCTTTAATTTCGGCTCTAGTTAAACAAGGATCCGGGGATTCAGGGTTTACTGAACTTGGACGGGACTCCGATAAAATCTGCTTTTGTCACCCTAAGATCAATTAATACCCTACGAAGTTAGCATCCCTGGCAGCATTTCGTATAATGCCTCGCTAAATTGGGAGCCTGTTATGTTGTACACCTATCTGCAATCATTATTATTTCGTTTTGAACCCGAAACTGCGCACGCACTATCGATGTCGGCTCTGGATCTGGGCGAGCTTTCTGGTCTGAGTCAGCTGTTGTCGAAGCGAATCGAAGCCCCGGTTCAGGTGATGGGGTTGGAGTTCCCTAATCCGGTTGGTTTGGCTGCTGGATTGGATAAAAACGCCGAGCATATCGACGGCTTAGCAGCATTGGGATTCGGTTTTATTGAAGTGGGCACGGTTACCCCAAGAGCGCAACCGGGCAACCCGAAACCACGGATGTTCAGACTTCCCGAGCACCGGGCGATAATCAATCGCATGGGCTTTAATAATAAAGGCGTGGACTACCTGATTAAACAGGTGGATAGCAGCCGTTATCAGGGCATTCTCGGGATTAATATTGGCAAGAATTTTGATACCCCTGTCGAGCGTGCGACCGACGATTATCTGCTTTGTCTACGCAAGGTGTACAGCCGAGCCAGCTATATAACCATTAATGTCTCGTCACCTAATACCCCGGGGCTGCGCTCGTTACAGTTCGGTGAATCGCTTAACAGCCTGCTTGCTGCATTGAAGCTGGAGCAGACCAAGTTGGCAGGCTTCTATGGCCGTTATGTACCTATTGCGGTAAAGATTGCCCCGGATATGACGCAGCAAGAGATCGAACTCGTTGCTGAGGCGCTGGTTGATTATGGAATGGATGGCGTTATTGCAACCAATACAACGCTGGAACGAACGGGGGTTAAGAGTTCTGCAGTAGCTGACGAGTCGGGAGGGCTGAGTGGTGCACCGCTGCGGCAGCGATCGACAGAAGTGATTGCCGCGTTAGCGCAGGTGTTGCAGGGGCGGCTGCCGATTATCGGGGTTGGAGGCATCTGCGATGGTATGGACGCGCGTGAAAAAATAGCCGCCGGAGCCTCGTTGGTACAGATCTATAGCGGGTTTATTTATCGTGGCCCGAAATTGATCAGCGAAGCGGCTGAGGCAATAGAGGCGATTCGTTAAGCCAGAGGCGATCAAAATTCAGTCTGCGTTGTATGCGGAGATGCTGTCGGCGTAGGCGAAATGACTGGTTAGGTCTAGTGAGCAAAGGGCACACAGACGTGTGCCCTTTTGTCTAACGCGAGCATGAGTGGAATTAGTTCATGCTAGGGGCGCAGTGTAGGTTTGAAATTCCTTGGTATCCGTCCCAGAAGTCTGAGCGTCCTTGGCGCCAGCCGGTAATCCAGTGGTGGCGGTTGTCACCGACGGGGGTTGGGCACGTGTCTTTAGATTTGCCTGATACACCGGCTTGATAGCCTCGTGAAAAAGCTCGAGTGGTTAAATCACGTTTTTGTCTCTTCATTCAATAGCCTCGTTATTTCTTGTAATTGGATCGCGAGAGCCACTGGTGGATCTGGCGAGCCTTTACTCGGTCTATTCATGCCCAGAGAGCTGCAACAAAATAGCCGCTATCAGCATGGTTAGTATCCTACCAACACTAAATATTTATCCGATTCTTCTGCTGTTGTCGATAAAAAAAATCATTCATTTCTGGGCCACAGTCTTGATAGAACTGAGTATTTATAGAAGTGTTTTGATAAACAACTGGTTATGGGTTTTTTGAGCGGTTATGTAAAAACCTGAAAAATTTTAATCGGTGATGTGGATGTTTCAATTCTGATTCAGGATGGCAAACTTTATAACCGAGGATGCTATCATTCGCACAGGGCGCAAGATAGGCGCTATTAGGTATAATTAGGTATTTATTGATTGGGTAGAAGTTATCTCAGATGATTGAAAATGAACGTTTTTTTGCAACTTGTCCGAAAGGGCTTGAGCTGTTGTTGGTGGCCGAGCTGGAGGGGTTGGGTGCTACAGATACCAAATCGACGGTCGCAGGTGTCTATTTTTACGGCGTCCTGGAAACGGCCTACAAGGCTTGTCTCTGGTCGCGTCTGGCCAATCGGATTCTGTTGCCGCTGGCAAGTTTTCCCGCGGAATCTGCAGAGCAGTTATACACGGGTGTGCAGCAGATCAATTGGCTTGAGCACATGTGCGCCGAAGGGTCGCTGTTAGTCCAGTTTACCGGTACCAATCGCGCTATTACTAACACCCATTTCGGGGCACTTAAGGTAAAAGATGCGATCGTTGATCAGATCCGTGATCAGACCAATCAACGTCCTTCTATCGATAAAGATCGCCCTGATTTGCGGATCAACCTGCATCTGGCGCAGGGGGATGCGCATCTGAGTCTTGATCTGTCGGGTGAGAGTTTGCACCGACGCGGTTATCGCAAACAGGGCGGCGCAGCACCCTTAAAAGAAAATTTGGCCGCTGCGCTACTGATTCGTAGCGGTTGGCCAGAGCTTGCCGCCAAGCAGTGGCCGTTGATCGATCCGATGTGCGGGTCCGGTACGCTGCCAATTGAGGCGGCGTTGATGGCGGCCAATATTGCCCCTGGACTGCTACGCAGAGGGTTCGGTTTTGAACGCTGGCTCAAGCACGACAACGGCATCTGGCAGGGGTTGGTCTGGGAGGCGGAGCAATTGCGCCTAGCGGCTAAAGATCGTACCGATCTGCCAGAAATTCACGGTTATGATGCCAGCCCCAAGGCAGTGTCTATCGCGAAGAATAACGCAGAACTTGCCGGTGTGTCGGCCTGGGTCAGGATCTCTCATCGCGAACTGGCTCAGCTTAAGCCACTCACGCATAAAGCAAATCTGCAGCAGGGGTTGCTTATTACCAACCCACCTTACGGTGAGCGACTCAGTGAAGTGCCGGTTGTTCGTTATCTGTATCAAAATTTAGGTGATGCCCTGAAGCGGCATTTCGAAGGTTGGCGGGCCGCGGTGTTTACCGGAAATCCTGAGCTTGGTAAGGCGATGGGTATCCACTCGTCTAAGCAATACAAACTGTTTAATGGCGCAATTCCCAGCCAATTATTGATGTTTGATGTCAAGCCCGATCAGTTTCTTGCGTCTAGAGCGCATCTGCAGCCGGTTGATGGTCGGCCGGCAGAGAAACAGCCTGAAGATATGTTTTCAAATCGGTTGCGTAAGAATATGAAGCAGCTGGATAAGTGGGCAAGAAAGCAGAAGGTTGGCTGTTATCGGCTATACGATGCCGATATGCCTGAATATGCTGTGGCGATAGACCGCTACAACAACTGGCTTCATGTACAGGAGTACGCCCCGCCAGCGTCGGTCGACCCGGCGAAGGCCGATGAGCGCTTGAAGCTGGTCATGGATGTGTTGCCTGCGGTTACGGGCGTGCCGCCGGAACGCATCGTCCTCAAGCAGCGTCGCCGCCAGGAGGGTAAGTCACAATACCAGCGCATGGCGCAGCAAGGCGAGTTCTTTGAGGTCGAAGAGGGTGGTGCGCGGCTGTTGGTAAATCTGCATGATTACCTGGATACCGGCCTGTTCCTTGACCATCGGCCGATTCGGCAATGGATCCACGCTAATAGCCGTGGCAAGCGGTTTTTAAACCTGTTTAGTTATACCTCCGTAGCCACGCTGCAGGCTGCGCTTGGAGGCGCTAGCTCAACGACTAGTGTGGATATGTCAGCAACCTATCTGGAGTGGGCGCGGAAAAATTTTGCCCTCAATGGGTTGAGTGAAAAGATTAATCTCACCCTGCAGGAGGACTGCGTTGCCTGGCTGAAAGAGGCGTCGCTGAAGCAGCAGGCTAAATATGATCTGATCTTTATGGATCCGCCTAGCTTTTCAAACTCGAAGCGGATGCGTGATGTGTTTGATGTCCAGCAGGATCACGTAGTGCTGATTGAACAGGCGATGGCGCTGCTTGCAGAGGGCGGCGTACTGATATTTTCAAATAATTTGCGCAAATTTAAGATGGATCTGGATGCCTTGGTAAAGTTTCAGGTTGAGGATATTACAGCTAAAACCATCGATAAGGATTTTGAAAGGAATCAACGAATCCATAACTGCTGGAAAATCACCGCGCGTTGAGCCAGGGTTTCGGCGGGATTGTGCTGCAAAGATTCTTTACGTTTGTAGCAAGCACAAAAAAGGCCGCATTGCGGCCTTTTTAACACCAATCTAACGCTTAACCTGGGTAGTCGCGCTTGCTGGGCCCCGTATACAGCTGACGAGGGCGACCGATCTTGTTGGGGCTTGAATGGAACTCGCTCCAATGAGAGATCCAGCCGATAGTCCGAGACAGGGCAAAGATAACCGTAAACATATTTACCGGAATACCGATCGCTTTGAGGATGATTCCGGAGTAGAAATCTACATTCGGGTACAGCTTGCGCTTGATGAAGTATTCGTCTTCTAGAGCAATTTGCTCAAGCTGCTTGGCGATTTTCAGTAACGGATCGTTCTCCAGACCGAGTTCATTGAGCACTTCGTCACAGGACTGCTTCATCACCTTGGCGCGTGGGTCGAAGTTGTGATAAACACGGTGACCAAAGCCCATTAGGCGGAAGGGGTCATCGGGGTTCTTGGCCTTGGCAATAAACTCTGGAATATTTTCGGCATCGCCAATCTCTTCCAGCATCGCCAGAACGGCTTCGTTTGCGCCGCCGTGTGCCGGTCCCCACAGGGCTGCAATGCCCGAGGCAATACAAGCGAATGGGTTGGCGCCAGAGGATCCAGCCAAGCGAACAGTAGAGGTAGAGGCGTTCTGTTCGTGATCAGCGTGGAGAACGAAGATCTTGTCCATCGCTGCAGAGATAACCGGGTTGGGGACGTAAGCCTCACAAGGTGTGCCGAACATCATGTGCAGGAAGTTTTCTGCATAGTTCAGATCGTTACGTGGATACATGAAGGGCTGGCCAACAGAGTACTTGTAGCTCATTGCTGCCATGGTCGGCATTTTTGCAATCAGCCGGTAAGCACAGACTTCACGGTGATGCTGATCATTAATATCTAACGAGTCATGGTAAAACGCTGATAGGGCGCCAACGACACCGCACATGATCGCCATGGGGTGAGCGTCACGACGGAAGCCGCGGTAAAACTGCCCCAGTTGTTCATGCACCATCGTATGTTTGCCGATAGTGGTGACAAAGTTTTCCTTCTGCTCGGCTGTTGGTAGTTCGCCATTTAGCAGCAGGTAGCACACTTCCATGTAATCAGATTTGTCGGCCAATTGTTCTATTGGGTAGCCACCATGTAGCAAGATGCCCTTGCCGCCGTCGATGAAGGTGATGGCAGAGTCGCAGGCTGCGGTAGACATAAAGCCTGGGTCGTAGGTAAATAGCCCTTTGCTGACCAGTCCGCGTACGTCTACAACGTCTGGGCCTTCTGTGCCGTGTAGTACGGGCAGTTCAATGGTTTCTTCATTACCGTCGACAACCAGCTTCAAGTACGCTTTTTTGTCACTCATGGCGGCTCCTATCATTTCGGTGTGTTTATGGGTTTGTCCTTTTGATCCAGTAGCTTAGGCTGTCATTATAGATATATGCCTGCTAAAGAGTTTGATAACTATAGGGCGATTAGCGCTAAAGTCAATCCATCCAAAAGTCCAATCTTCGCAATGCAGCATAAATGTGATCGGTGCTAATTGGTGATTATGATGGCTGGATCCTTAAGTACGCACTAAAGTTGTTTTTGTCGTCTTTGTAGTGTCGATTTATGCCTTTGGTCTAGTTTCCAGTCAATTGTTTTAGCCTCTCTCAGTAGGTATACTCACGCCCCGAAGTTGGGGATAAGAAAGGGTTTATTACTCAGACTTATACGTAATTTCTGCGAACTAGCACGTCCTTCTAATCGCCCCTTCAGTGGGCTAACGTGAGTGTCAATTAGAGCCGTGAATAAAACCAGACCTGTAAATTTAGATTTACGTACGATTAAGCAGCCTCTGCCTGCGATCTCTTCAATCCTGCACCGCATTACCGGCATCATCCTGTTTATTGGTGTTGCCTTTATGCTGTACGCCTTTGATTTGTCGCTGGACTCTCAACAGGGGTTTGACGCCGTTGCCGATATGCTAAGCAATAGTTTCTTCGCGAAACTAGTTGCCTGGGGTTTAGTATCTGCGCTGCTGTATCACCTTTTTGCCGGTATCAAGCATCTGATCATGGATTGCGGTTACTGCGAAGAGTTGGAGAGCGGTGCGCTGATTGCTAAAGCCACCTTAGTTGCCGGTGTTGTTTCAACGTTACTTGCGGGAATATGGATATGGTAACTACGATCACGAGTTTTGGCCGAAGCGGCCTGTATGACTGGATGGTTCAGCGGGCTACCGCTGTTGTGTTGCTGGTCTATACCGTATTCATCCTTTTTTATCTATTGACCAATCCGGGGCTGACCTATGAGCAGTGGAGTGACCTGTTTAGTCTGACTTGGGTACGTGTGTTTACGCTGATGACGTTGTTGTCGCTGGGTGCGCACTCATGGATTGGTTTGTGGAGTGTGTCCACCGACTACATTAAGCCAGCCGGACCTCGGTTTTTGTTCCAGGTTATCTGTGGAGCAGCGATGTTCAGCTACCTGGTATGGGGCGTTCAGGTGTTGTGGGGATTATAAGTAATGTCTAATATTCGTACGCTCAACTATGATGCAATCGTCATAGGTGGTGGTGGCGCAGGTATGCGTGCCGCGCTTCAATTGGCTCAATCCGGCCTGAAGACCGCTTGTGTCACCAAAGTTTTTCCAACCCGTTCCCACACTGTATCTGCTCAAGGTGGTATCACCTGTGCAATTGCCAGTGCTGATCCAAATGATGATTGGCGTTGGCACATGTACGATACCGTCAAGGGTTCCGATTATATCGGTGACCAGGATGCTATCGAGTATATGTGCAGCGTCGGTCCACAGGCTGTATTTGAGCTGGATCACATGGGGATGCCTTTTTCCCGTACCGAAGCGGGTCGTATCTATCAGCGTCCCTTTGGTGGCCAGTCCAAGAATTTTGGTGAGGGCGGTCAGGCTGCTCGTACCTGTGCAGCTGCTGACCGTACCGGTCACGCATTGCTGCATACGCTTTATCAGGCCAACTTAAAGGCCGGTACTACTTTTTTCAATGAATGGTATGCAACCGATCTGGTAAAGAATCCTGAAGGTGTCGTGGTTGGTGTTATAGCTATCTGTATCGAGTCGGGCGAAACCGTTTACATCAAAGCCTTGGCGACCGTTCTGGCTACGGGCGGTGCGGGTCGTATCTTCCAGTCAACAACCAATGCTCTGATTAATACGGGTGACGGTGTCGGCATGGCATTACGCGCTGGCTTCCCGGTCCAGGATATCGAGATGTGGCAGTTTCACCCAACAGGTATTGCCGGAGCAGGTGTGCTGGTGACTGAGGGTTGTCGTGGCGAAGGTGGCTATCTTGTCAACAAGGATGGCGAGCGCTTTATGGAGCGTTATGCGCCGAATGCTAAAGACTTGGCGGGTCGTGACGTGGTTGCACGTTCGATGGTGCTGGAAATTCTTGATGGCCGTGGCTGTGGTCCCGATGGGGATCATGTGTTCCTTAAGCTTGATCATCTGGGTGAGGAAGTGCTGCAAAGCCGCTTGCCAGGAATTTGTGAGCTATCTAAGACCTTTGCCCATGTTGATCCGGTTAAAGATCTGGTTCCCGTGGTTCCAACCTGTCATTACATGATGGGTGGGGTGCCCACCAATATCGGTGGTCAGGCACTGACTATCGATGCTGAGGGCAACGATCAGGAGATTCCTGGATTGTTTGCGTGCGGTGAGGTTGCTTGTGTTTCGGTACACGGGGCTAACCGGCTGGGTGGAAACTCACTGTTGGATCTGGTTGTATTCGGGCGTGCCGCTGGTTTGCACATTCAGAAGATGCTAGCCGCCGGTTACAGTGCTGATGATGCGACTGAAGCCGATGTCAGTGCGGCGATGGCGCGCTTGGATCGCCTTAATAACAGCACGGGTGGCGAGAGTGTGTCTCAGGTCCGTGGGGATCTGCAGAAAACGATGCAGCTTTACTTTGGTGTGTTCCGTGATGGTGTGAACATGCAAAAAGGTCTGGATATGCTGGTTGATATCCGCAAGCGGGTAGAGAATCTTCACCTAGAGGATAAGTCTTCGGCATTCAATACCGCACGTATTGAGGCGCTGGAACTTGAGAATCTGCTGGAAGTTGCTGAAGCAACGGCTATCGCCGCTGAAGAGCGTAAAGAGAGTCGTGGCGCTCATGCCCGTAACGATTTCACCGAGCGTGATGATGTCAACTGGCTGAAGCACTCTGTTTTCTTCCCTGGTGAGAAGCGAGTTGGAAAGCGTGATGTCAATTTTGCGCCCAAGACTGTTGAAGCCTTCGCACCTAAGAAGCGCGTTTACTAAGGGAATGTTGTCATGTTAGTCAGTGTTTATCGTTATAACCCTGAGGTTGATGATGCGCCTTATATGCAGGATATCCATCTCGATATCCCCGGCAATAAAGACATCATGGTGCTGGATCTGCTTCAGCTGCTTAAAGATAAGGACCCTAGTCTGGGCTACCGCCGTTCTTGCCGTGAAGGGGTCTGTGGCTCCGATGGTATGAACATGAACGGTAAGAATGGCTTGGCCTGTATTACGCCGCTGTCTGCGGTGGTTGCTAAGGATAAGTTGGTTCTGCGTCCTCTGCCGGGCCTGCCGGTAGTGCGTGACCTGGTTGTCGATATGGGTCAATTCTACAAGCAGTATGAGAAGATCAAGCCGTACCTGATCAATGATACGCCGCCGCCTGCTATCGAGCGGCTGCAGTCGCCTGAAGAGCGTGAAAAGCTGGATGGTCTGTATGAGTGTATTCTCTGCGCCTGCTGTTCGACGGCCTGTCCCTCGTTCTGGTGGAATCCTGATAAGTTCGTCGGTCCCTCAGGCTTGTTGCAGGCTTATCGGTTCTTGGCTGATAGCCGCGATACAGCTACTCAGGAACGTCTGGCCGATCTGGATGATCCCTTTAGCGTGTTCCGCTGTCACGGCATCATGAACTGTGTCAGTGTCTGTCCTAAGGGGTTGAATCCCACAAAGGCGATCGGGAAAATTCGAAACATGCTCCTGCAGCAAGCGACCTGATCTTGCAATACAAAATGGTGCGGTTATCCGCACCATTTTTTTTGCCTGTATTTTGTTCGGTCAATATTCGTAAAGTGGTTGGATTTATAGGCGTGTAAGTAAAAAGCATTATTTCGGCGTAGTTGTAACTGCTGTAAACTTATGCGCCGATGCTTGCTGGGAATGATTAGCGTATTGAATTCCTTAAGCGCATTCGGAAAGTGTCACAGAATCATTACTACGAGGGGCGTTATTCCTCAGCAGGTCCGCAGAAGCGTGATGTTGGGTGAAGAATGTACCGCCAATTCAGGCGCATTCCCTCACTACAGGGTTGTCGAGAATGCATGAAGGCATAATGGAGCTGATGTGGACGACTTCACATCTCTCAGGGGGCAATCTGGCTTACGTCGAAGAGCTTTACGAGACGTATCTCAGAGATCCCAATGAAGTCTCTCAAGAGTGGCGGGAAGAGTTCGATAAGCTTCCTCGGGTCCAGCAAACCGTGACCCCCGACGTTCCCCACTCGATAGTGCGCGAGCACTTCCTCTATCTTTCTAAAAATCAGCGCGCTACCCAGCAACAGCTTCCCGTGTCGAGCGTGAGCTCCGAACACGAGAAGAAGCAGGTTAGGGTGTTGCGAATGATCAATGCCTTCCGTGTCCGCGGACATCAGGCAGCGACAATCGATCCATTAGGGTTGATGCAGCGTGAAGATATACCTGATCTCGATCTGCACTTTCACGAACTTTCCGCCGCCGATCTGGATACAACCTTTCAGCTGGGCTCGCTGTTCTTCGGCACCGAAGAAGCACCGCTGAAAGCTATTTTGGACGATCTTAAGAAGACCTACTGCACCACCGTGGGTTCTGAGTTCATGCATATCATCGAAACGCAGGAGAAGCGTTGGCTACAACAGCGGATTGAACCCGTACGAAGCCATCCGGAATTCGAATCTGAGTATCGCAAGCATATTCTTGAGCGTTTGACCGCAGCCGAAGGCCTGGAGAAATATCTAGGCTCTCGTTTTGCAGGCGCCAAACGTTTCGGATTGGAAGGCGGCGAAGCGCTTATCCCCTGCATGGACGAACTGATTCAGCGTGCCGGTAAGCATGGCACTAAAGAGGTGGTCATAGGTATGGCTCACCGGGGACGTCTTAACGTTCTGGTGAATACTTTTGGTAAGAATCCTCAGGATCTGTTTAATGAGTTCGAGGGTAAGCGGACCCTGGAGACCTCGGGTGATGTGAAATATCACCAGGGATTTTCATCCAATGTCTCTACGCCTGGTGGTGAAGTCCATCTGGCACTGGCGTTTAACCCCTCACACCTGGAGATCGCCTCGCCGGTGGTTGAAGGTTCGGTGCGTGCGCGCCAAGACCGTCGCAATGATGCAGCTGGCGATCTGGTACTGCCGATTACCTTGCACGGTGACCAGTCCTTTGCCGGGCAGGGTGTGGTGATGGAGACCCTGCAGATGTCGCAGACCCGTGCCTACAAGACCGGTGGCACTGTTCATATCGTCATTAATAACCAGGTTGGCTTTACCACCAACAAGCGCGAAGATTCACGCTCTACGGAATACTGTACCGACATCGCCAAGATGGTTCAGGCACCGATCCTCCATGTTAATGGTGATGATCCCGAAGCCGTTGCCTTCGTCACTCAGGTGGCTTTGGACTATCGTAATGAATTCAAAAAAGACGTGGTTATCGATCTAGTTTGCTACCGTCGTCGCGGCCATAACGAGGCCGATGAGCCCTCCGGCACCCAGCCGGTGATGTACAAAGTAATCAAGAACCAGAAAACTACCCGGACCCTGTATGCCGAACAGCTGATCACAGACGGCGTCGTTACCGAGGCCGAAAGCAAGGCGATGGAAGCAGACTACCGCCAGTCGCTGGAAGATGGCCGTCACGTGGCTAAGTCACTGGTGACTGAGCCCAACGAAGAGTTGTTCGTTGATTGGCGCCCCTACTTGGGTCACGCCTGGGATCTTGAATGCGATACGACAGTCGAAGTCGAGATGTTCAAGGAGCTGGTCGCCAAACTGGATGCTAAGCCGGAGGGCTTTATTGTCCAGCGTCAGGTCGAGAAGATTCTAGAAGACCGTAAGAAGATGGGCGCAGGAGCGATGCCGATTAACTGGGGCTTCGCGGAAACGATGGCCTATGCAACCCTACTGGCTGAAGGCCATCCGATCCGGATTACCGGACAGGATGTTGGCCGGGGAACTTTCTCGCATCGACATGCGGTATTGCATAATCAGAAAAACGGCGACACCCATGTACCTTTGAAAAACCTTTCTGCCGACCAGCCACGGATGAATATCTACGACTCCTTCCTGTCGGAGGAAGCGGTACTGGGATTTGAATATGGTTATGCGACCACGGCACCGAATACGCTGGTGATCTGGGAAGCACAGTTTGGTGACTTCGCCAACGGAGCGCAGGTTGTTATTGATCAGTTCATCACCTCAGGCGAGCATAAATGGGCTCGGCTCTGTGGTTTGACCATGCTGTTGCCACATGGCTACGAAGGTCAGGGCCCGGAGCATAGTTCTGCACGGCTTGAACGTTATCTGCAGATGTGTGCCGAGCATAATATCCAAGTCTGTGTGCCTAGCACCCCAGCCCAGGTGTTCCATATGTTACGCCGTCAGGTGATCCGTCCGTTGCGTAAACCGCTGATCGTGATGTCACCTAAATCATTGCTACGGCATAAGCAGGCGGTGTCAACGCTCGAAGAGCTCACCCAGGGTAGTTTCCAGAATGTCATCCCCGAAGTAGATGATCTTAAGGCTGGGGAGGTTAAGCGGGTCGTGCTCTGTAGCGGCAAAGTTTATTACGATCTCTACAACAAACGTGCAGAAGATGGCAGAGAGGATGTGGCGATCGTCCGGCTTGAACAGTTGTATCCGTTCCCGGAGAAGGACTTGCTAGCGGCGCTGGACAACTATAAGAATGTTGAGTCCGTAGTTTGGTGTCAGGAGGAGCCGCTGAATCAGGGCGCCTGGTATAGCTCTCAACATCATATGCGTAATGTGTTTCAGCAACTATATTCGACGCTGCATCTGGGTGTCTCGGCTCGTCCGGGCTCTGCAGCGCCTGCGTCGGGTTATATGTCGCAACACGCGGAAGAACAAGCAAACCTGGTCAACGATGCGATCAATGGCTAACAGGCTGGCCGCCTGTTAGACCACTACTAATTAAAGGAAGTGTCATGTCAATCGAAATTAAAGCACCTACATTCCCAGAGTCTGTTGCCGACGGTACTGTGGCTACTTGGCACAAGCAGCCAGGCGAGGCTGTTTCCCGTGATGACCTCATCGTGGACATCGAAACCGATAAGGTGGTTCTTGAGGTAGTCGCGCCAGCTGATGGGACGCTTAAAGAAATAATCAAAGGTGAAGGCTCTACCGTATTAAGTGACGAAGTTATAGCGTTGTTTGTTGCCGGTGCTGTTGCCTCTGCCGCGCCTGCTGCAGCAACTGAAAGTGAAGCTGCCGAAGGCGATAACGATGCGGTTGCTGGACCTGCTGCACGCAAAATTTTGGATGAAAACAACCTGGATGCTTCGCTGGTTGCCGGTACCGGAAAAGGCGGGCGAGTCACCAAAGAAGATGTGGTCAACTACCTCAAGAATAAGCCTGCAGCCCCAGCGGCTAAAGCTACCCCGGCGGCTCCTGTGGTAGAAGCTGTCCCAGCCGGTGCACGGATTGAAAAACGTGTGCCTATGACGCGTTTGCGGGCAACTATTGCTAAGCGTCTGGTTGATGCCCAGCAAACTGCCGCGATGTTGACGACTTACAATGAAGTCAACATGAAGCCGATCATGGATCTGCGCAAACAGTATAAAGACCTGTTTGAAAAGACCCATAATGGCACTCGCCTAGGCTTTATGTCGTTCTTCGTTAAAGCTGCAACAGAAGCGTTGAAGCGTTTCCCTGCGGTTAACGCCTCGATTGACGGTAGCGATATGGTTTATCATGGCTACCAGGATATCGGCGTTGCCGTTTCTACCGAGCGTGGTTTGATGGTTCCGGTATTGCGTGATACCGATGCCATGAGTCTGGCGGGTGTTGAAGCCGCCATCGCCGACTTTGGTGCCCGTGGCCGTGACGGTAAGCTGGGTATCAATGATATGCAGGGTGGTACTTTCACCATTACTAATGGTGGCGTGTTTGGTTCTCTGATGTCGACACCTATCCTGAATCCACCTCAGACCGCAATTCTGGGTATGCACAAGATCCAGGAGCGGCCGATGGCGGTGAATGGTCAGGTGGTGATTCTGCCGATGATGTATCTGGCTGTATCCTACGATCACCGGATGATCGATGGTAAGGAAGCAGTGCAGTTCTTGGTTACAATTAAAGAGTTGCTCGAAGATCCAACCCGTATGCTATTGGATGTATAAACGGGTTGGTAAATAATTAAAACAAGAAACTTTTGATAAACGTGAAAGGGCCGCGATCGCGGCCCTAACCATCAAAGATTAAAGAACCCGCTAGGGTTAATTGATAGGAAAATTTGCCATGTCACAAAAGTTTGATGTTGTTGTAATCGGAGCGGGTCCTGGCGGTTATGTTGCTGCAATCCGCGCTGCTCAACTAGGTCTTAAAACTGCCTGTGTTGAAAAGTGGATAGACGACAAGGGCGCAACGGTACTCGGTGGTACCTGTCTTAACGTGGGTTGTATCCCGTCCAAAGCGCTGCTGGACAGCACCTACAAATATCATATGGCCCATTCTGAATTTAAGATTCATGGTATCAGTACCGGCGATGTGAGCATCGATGTTCCTGCGATGATTGGTCGCAAAGATCAGATCGTTAAGAACCTAACGGGCGGTATTGCGGGCTTGTTCAAAGCCAATGGCGTTACGGTCTTGGCGGGCAAGGGTAAGGTGCTCGACGGTAAGAGGGTTGAGGTGAGCAAAAGCGACGGCTCTACCGAGGTTGTTGAAGCGACCAATATCATCATCGCAGCGGGTTCTGTGCCGGTGAATATTCCACCCGCACCACTAGCTGAAGGCCTGATTCTGGATAGCGAGGGTGCCCTGAACATCGCCGAGACCCCTAAGCGTTTGGGTGTTATCGGTGCCGGTGTTATCGGTCTGGAGATGGGCTCAGTGTGGGCACGTCTGGGTTCTGAGGTGATCGTGCTGGAGGCGATGGAGGAGTTCTTGCCCTTCTGTGACCTGGACATGGCCAAGGACGCGCAGAAAACCTTTAAGAAACAAGGACTGGATATTCGCCTCAATGCACGGGTGACCGGTACCGAGATCAAGGGTAAGGGTAAGAAGCAAGAGGTGTTGGTTAAATTTACCGATGCCAACGGCGAGCAAGAGATTACCGTCGATAAACTTATTGTAGCGGTAGGTCGTCGTCCCTATACCGAGGCCTTGCTTGATACCGGCTGCGGTGTGGATCTGGATGAGCGCGGCTTTATCGCCGTCGATGGACAGTGCCGTACCAACCTGCCTGGTGTTTACGCCATCGGTGACGTGGTTCGCGGTCCTATGCTGGCGCACAAAGCCTCGGAAGAGGGGGTTATGGTTGCCGACATTATTCATGGCCATAAGGCACAGATGAATTATGACTGCATCCCCGGCATCATCTATACCCACCCTGAGCTGGCTTGGGTGGGCAAGAACGAGCAGCAGCTTAAGGCTGAGGGGGTCAAGATCAAAGTAGGTAAGTTCCCCTTTGCCGCTTCTGGCCGCGCGATGGCCTCTCAGGATACCGAAGGTTTCGTCAAGCTGATTGCTGATGAAGCGACCGACCGGATTCTGGGTTGCCATATCATCGGTGGACAGGCAAGTGAGTTGATTGCACAGGCTGTTATCGCAATGGAATTTGGCTCCACAGCGGAAGATCTTCAGCTGACCGTGTTTGCACACCCCACTGTCAGTGAAGCGATTCACGAGGCAGCGTTGGCCTGTGATAATCACGCGATTCATGTTGCTAACCGCAAGAAACGCTAATCAAATCCCCGGTGACGGGTATTTATAAGATCGGGCTCTCTGGTGACAGGGAGCACTTTGGCGCGGTCCTTTGGGGCCGCACACAGTAGAACGTAAAAACGGATCGAGACATGAATCTTCACGAGTATCAGGGAAAACAGTTGTTTGCCCAGTACGGTCTGCCGGTATCCATTGGTGAGGCTGTTGAGACCCCCAAGGATGCAGCAGAGGCTTGCAAGCGTATCGGCGGTGATAAATGGGTTGTTAAAGCACAGGTTCACGCCGGTGGCCGTGGTAAGGCGGGCGGAGTCAAGCTGGTTGATAGCCCCGATGAAGCCAAAGCCTTTGCTGAAAAGTGGCTGGGCGAGCGTCTGGTAACCTATCAGACCGATGCCAGTGGTCAGCCGGTGACCAAAATTTTGGTTGAGACCTGCACCGATATCGCTCAAGAGCTGTATCTAGGCGCGGTTGTTGATCGCTCTTCGCGTCGTATCGTCTTTATGGCATCCACCGAAGGTGGTGTCGAGATCGAGAAAGTTGCCGAAGAGACACCGGAGAAGATCCTTAAAGCGATCATCGATCCAATGGCGGGTCCACAGCCCTACCAGGGGCGTGAGCTGGCATTCAAGCTGGGTCTTGAAGGCAATCAGGTTAAGCAGTTCGTACAGATTTTTATGGGTCTGGCGAAGTTGTTCAAGGACAAGGATCTGGCGCTGCTGGAGGTTAATCCGCTGGTAATCACCGATGCTGGCAACCTGCACTGTCTGGATGCCAAGATCGTTATCGACTCTAACGCGATCTACCGTCACAAGGATCTGCAAGAGATGCACGATCCGTCACAGGACGATGAGCGTGAAGCGAATGCGGCCAAGTGGGAGCTGAACTACGTCGCTCTGGACGGCACTATCGGTTGCATGGTTAACGGCGCTGGCTTGGCGATGGGCACCATGGATATCGTTGCCCTGCACGGCGGCTTCCCGGCTAACTTCCTGGACGTTGGGGGCGGTGCAACCAAAGAGCGCGTTACCGAAGCGTTCAAGATCATCCTCTCGGATGATGCGGTTAAAGCGGTTCTGGTTAACATCTTCGGCGGTATCGTGCGTTGTGACCTGATCGCCGAAGGGATCATCGCTGCGGTTAAAGAGGTTGGCGTTAAGGTGCCTGTGGTTGTTCGTCTTGAAGGCAACAACGCGGAGCTGGGTACCCAGGTACTGGCTGAATCGGGTCTGGACATCATCGCTGCCACCAGCTTGACTGACGCGGCTCAGCAAGCGGTAAAAGCTGCGGAGGGTAAATAAGTGAGCGTTTTAATCAATAAAGACACCAAAGTGATCTGCCAGGGTTTCACCGGCGGTCAGGGTACGTTCCACTCCGAGCAAGCGATCGCTTACGGCACCAAGATGGTTGGTGGGGTAACACCCGGTAAAGGCGGCCAGCAGCATCTGGGTCTACCCGTCTTCAATACCGTGGCTGAAGCGGTAGCAGCAACCGGTGCTGAAGCCTCTGTGATCTATGTACCCGCAGCTTTCTGTAAGGATTCTATCCTGGAAGCGGCTAACAGCGGCATCAAGTTGATCGTTGCCATCACCGAAGGTATCCCGACGTTGGATATGCTCGAGTGCAAGGTGCGTTGTGATGAGCTGGGTGTGACGCTGATCGGTCCTAACTGCCCGGGTGTTATCACTCCGGGCGAGTGCAAGATCGGTATCATGCCCGGTCATATCCACCTGCCAGGCAAGGTCGGTATCGTATCGCGCTCCGGCACCCTGACCTATGAAGCGGTTAAGCAGACCACGGATGCGGGCTTCGGTCAGTCTACCTGTGTCGGTATCGGTGGGGATCCTATCCCAGGCTCTAACTTTATCGATATCCTGAAACTGTTTGAGGATGATCCCAAGACCGAAGCGATCGTGATGATCGGTGAGATTGGCGGAACCGCTGAAGAGGAAGCGGCTGCTTATATTAAAGCAAACGTAACCAAGCCTGTTGTCTCTTACATTGCCGGTGTTACGGCACCTGCGGGTAAGCGGATGGGCCATGCCGGTGCGATCATCTCTGGCGGTAAGGGTACTGCGGATGAGAAGTTTGCTGCACTTGAAGATGCTGGGGTTAAAACCGTGCGTTCTTTGGCACAGATCGGCGATGCGTTGAAAGAAGTTACCGGCTGGTAAGTCTTTGACCTCCTGCTGAAATAGAAAAGCGGCCTTAGGGTCGCTTTTTTTTGTTCCGGATTTTTGATTACTCTGAGGTTCTGGTTAATAGCATACAGGAAATGAATGAACGTTCATTCATTTCCTGTATGCTAGCGGCGATTTTGTGATCCATAATCCGGATCATTTCAGCTCTAAAATTCAATACGAACACTCCCCATTTTTCGATCCTCTGCAACAACAGCAACGGATGCAGCAACTGTTCTGCCCAGTACTGTCGATGTTTAAGCAGGGGATCGACAGCGGCGTTTTCAAGCCCCTGCCGATCCCTCTGCTGATGACATTGAGCCTGGATCTGTTACCACTGCTGGTGCAGAAGCACCAGCGGGGCTATATCAATCTAGATCCAGTGACCTCTGAAGCTGCCATCAAGGCCAGTTGAGATGCTATTAAGCAGAGCACAGCAGAATAACTGTAGGTATATTTATCTATAACCCGTTTTAGGACCCTAGTTCAATGAAAAAAATGGATCGTGGCTATGCTGGCCTTAGCACTCCTGTTATTCGGCAGTGTGATTGGATTTGACTTGTTTAAAAAACAGAAAATTGCATAATTTATGGCCAATCGTCCGGTACCGAAGATGCCGGTAGAGGTTGTTGCTGTCCAGACCCGTGACTGGCAGCCGTATATTGCAGCCATAGGTTTGATCGAGCCGTTCCAGGGGGTTGTGCTGAGTACCTCGGTATCGGGTCTGGTGTCGGCTATCCGTTTTGAATCTGGCTAGAAAGTGCAACCGGGGCAGTTGCTGGTGGAGCTTGACCGCGCTGTCGAACAGGCCAATCTGGTCGTTGCCGAGAGCCGATTAGCCTCGGCAACCAGCTCATTTAAGCGACATCCAGGTAGCGGTCGGGATGAAACTTCGGATCCATACCGATGCTTATCCTGAGCGCCGTTTTGAGGGCCCTATCACGGCGATCGACTCGGCGGTGAGTCGGCATTCGGGGGGGCTTCATCTGCAGGCTGAGATTCCGAACAGCGAAGCCCTGCTGCGAGCAGGTATGTACGCCACGGTCGAAGTCTTGCAACCGCTGATCTCAGCTGCCCAGGTGATACCTAGCCGTGCTATTGACTTCAGCCTTTACGGTGAACAGGTCTATCTGCTGGTCGAAACCAGCGCGGTGGACGATGTCCAGTTGTCGGTACAGCAACACTCTATCAAGGTTGCCGAGCGTCAGGGCGACTGGAGCTGGATAAAGACTGGACTCAGCGCCAACGACCGAGTTGTCACCTCGGGTCAGGTGCGTCTACGCAACGGGGCGCAGGTGAGGTTGGTCGAGGATGGAGTGATCGCGGCTGCTGGCGCTGTTGTTAATTCGAATGTTGGTTCGGTTGCTGATTCGAGCGCTAATCCCGTCGTTAGTTCAGCAAACCAATCGCTGTTGGCGGTAGGGCCGGGTGCAGCGGCGCGCTTTAATATAGGGATGGTGATCTGTGCGGGTTTATCGATCGGCACCCTGTTTACGCTGTTTGTACTGCCGACGATCTACTCCTATCTGGGGGCCCAGCATAAACCCCTAGCTGTGTTTGAAGAGTCGCCGCGAAGCTGAAAAAATCGCCTCCGATAACTCGGCTACTGCGAAGGCTTTGATAGCTCGGAGGCGACGACCCGGTTGCGCCCACCTCGCTTAGCCTGATACAGCGCCCGATCGGCGCGCTCGATCAGATTGAGCAGCGTTTCACCGCGATAACGTACCGCCGTACCGAGACTTACCTTTACGTTAAGCGGAGCTTTATTAGCGACTACCACCAATCCATCGATTGCACGCCGGATCCGCTCGGCAAGCGCCTGACCTTCCGCGGCGGTTTTGCTGGTCATAAAGAGGATAAACTCTTCGCCGCCAAGCCTGATGGCGATATCCCCCTCACGCACCATCCCTAAAATCAGCTGGGCGACTTGACGCAGCACTTCGTCGCCCTGGCTGTGGCCAAAGGTATCGTTAATCTGTTTGAAGTGGTCGATATCCAGCAGAATCGCACTGACCGCATCCGAGCCGTTACGATCATGCAGATCGCATAGCCGCTGGACTGCATCGGCCATATAGATACGGCTGTCGAGTCCGGTCAGCGGATCATGGATTGAGGTAGCAGTGGCATTGGAAGGGGTCCCCTTCAAGATAGTGGCCAACCCACCAGACGCGATCGGCGATTTCGAACGGCTGGGAGAGGTCTTGAATCGCGCTAAGATCGTGAATACGGCCGGTTAGCATCGAATGGCTCGCCTGTGCGTTAAGTCATTTCAGCCAAGATAGGGAAAAGTGCTGCCCTAGGCAAGCGCTAGACCAATACTGGCTAGTCACTCTTTCATCACTCTTTCATCACTCTTTAATCACTTTTTAATCACTACAGCAGCATCGAGGCTTCGATGGGATGGAATAGCGTCGCGGCTTGGATCAGCGAATTAGCTGTCAGCGCCGGAACGCCGTAGACCTCGGCGCAGATGTTGTAATCTTTTTTGATCTTAGCCAGCAGTAGATCGAAATCGCCATCTCCAGAGAGCAGGATCACCCGATCGACGGCTTTGGCCACGTCAAGCACATCGATGGTAATGCCGACATCCCAATCGCCTTTGGCGGAGCCGTCGCTGCGCTGGATATAGGGTTTGAGCTTGACGTTAAAGCCGATCTGCTTGAGTGCGTTTTGAAATTTCAGCTGCTGCTCGTCGCCGCGGTGAATCGCATAGGCGGTGGCAGCCACGATCTCACCTTGGGCGCTGATTTGGCGCCAGAGTTTGCGGTAATTGAACTGCCGTCCGTACGCTTGCCGGGTGGTGTAATAGATATTCTGGACATCGGCGAAGATCGCAATTTTGGTCACTGTCGGCAACTGCTAACGCAGCTGACGGAAGCGGCAGGATTTACCCTTCAGGGTGCCTTCCGCGAGTTTGTTCATGGCGACCTTTACCACTGAGCGCTTAACCGCCACGTAGGCCCAGTTATCGAACATCTGGATCTTGCCGATCTGGTCACCCTGGATGCCGTTATCCCCGGTCAGGGCGCCGACTATATCGCCGGGTCTGATCTTCTGCTTCTTACCACCGTCGATCTGCAGTGTCGTCATCACTGGTTGCGAGGGCGGGGTATCGAGCAACCGTAACGGCGGCAGGGGTTCGCTGGTCAGGCTAAGGTCCAGGTAGTTCTCAAGTCCGATCACTTTAAATTGCTCTTTCTCGGTATACAGGGTGCAGGCGATACCCCTGTTACCTGCGCGGCCGGTTCGACCGATGCGGTGGACGTGCACTTCGTTGTCGTGGGAGAGGTGGTAGTTGATGACCATATCCAGGGCATCGATATCCAGGCCCCGTGCCGCAACATCGGTGGCCACCAGCACCGATGCGCTTTTGTTGGAAAAACGCACCAGGGTTTGATCGCGGGCTTTCTGGTCCAGGTCGCCGTGCAGCGCCAGCGCGGTGAAACCATAGTTGTAGAGCTCATCGGCGACCGCCTGGGTTTCGCGTTTGGTATTGCAAAATACCACCGCCGACTCGGGCCGATGCTGTTGCAGCAGCAGGCGTACCGCCGTTAGCCGTTGCTCGTCGTTATCGAGCTTGAACAGATGCTGGCTGATACTGCTCTCGGCGTGACTCGAAAGTGCTTCTACCATGATGGGGTTACGCATTACCCGCTCAGCAATCGATTTGATCTGCTCGGGAAAGGTGGCGCTGAACAGCAGGGTTTGGCGTTTGCTCGGCGCGTGCTCGATGATTGCGTCCAGGGTTGACTGGAACCCCATGTCGAGCATTCGGTCGGCTTCATCCAGCACCAACGTGTTCAGGTGCTGCAGATTAAGGCTGCCTTTGCGCAGGTGCTCTTCGATCCGACCGGGTGTGCCTACGACGATATGGCAGCCGTGCTGCAGTGAACCGATCTGAGGACCAAAGGGCATCCCGCCGCAGAGGGTCAGGATTTTTATGTTATGAACCGTTCGCGCCAGTTTGCGCAGCTCTTTCGCCACTTGGTCGGCCAGCTCACGGGTTGGGCAGAGCACCAGCGACTGGACTCGAAACTGTTTCACCTGCAGTTGCTGCAGCAGCCCCAGGCCGAAGGCTGCGGTTTTACCCGAGCCTGTTTTGGCCTGGGCGATAACATCCTTACCCTCAAGAATGGGCGGCAAACTCAGTGCCTGAATAGGGGTTGTCGTTTGGTAGCCCAGAGAGTCGAGATTCTCCAGTAGCGAGGTATGTAACTTCAAGGAGGAGAAGTTGGAAGAATCCAAGGTGGGTGTCCTGTGTTAATACTGATCTAGAGCGGACTCTGAGATCGGCTGACGGTGATTGGATAGCGCTGATTGGTTCGCTGTTATCGACTGGCAACCTGTAGCGTGGCCTGAAATTATCCCACTTGCAGCTGGCGGTAGATAGTCTTAGTGGTTCCGCCAGCTTGGGCTTATCCGATAGCTGTACCTTGGGCTGGTTATTTTGCAGTTGGCTGCGCCGGTGCTTCAACCAGCAACTGAGCTTCGCTGCTGACCAGTAACCGAGCTAAGAGTTCATTTTTAGAGGCTTCCCGCTTCAGGGCTAGCAGATACTCGCTCAGCTGCGGTTTGAGCGTTTCCAGCGGAGGGGTCTGGGTGTTGTGGTTTTGCTGATAGTAGTCGGCGACCTCCTCATCAGTCACACCGAGGTCCGGAAACAGTTCCGCCATCACTTTGGTCGGGTTACCCTCGAGCGCTATCTGGTTGGCGATGTAGGTTTCCACTATCGCCTGTTCGAGTACCAGCAGCTGTTGCTCGAACGAGAGCTTGCGGATTTGGTACAGCGGCGATTGGAAGTCGTTGGTCAGCATGTCGAAGCTATAGCGGGTATCGCCAATTCTGAACAGCGGCTCAGTCATTATGGCGGCGGGTTGCACTGGTGTGTTATCGCTGCTTTTTTGCTGTTGATACTGCTCAATCTTGGATTCGTACAGGGCGAGGCCAAGAGCAAATATCAGTAAAATGCAAACGACTAACAGGTTGCGGTAACGGTTGATCGCTTTGGTCTGATCCATGGGGCTGTAGGTATCCAAAATAGAGCTAAAAAAGAGCAGGGTTAACTAGGTTCCCAAGAGAAAGGTCTGTGTAGACTGGGACGTCGGTTATACTAAGCGGCCAATTTTGCCAAGGTTACAGCACGATGTCGAATTCCGATTCTCCACAGAGGCTAGCGACTCTGTTGCAACAGGCTTTTGAACGCCGCCAGCCGCTGCTCGAGCAGCTGGCTGAGGAATCAACCGATTGCTACCGCTTGTTTCACGGCACCAGTGAGGGTGAGTCGGGGTTGACCGTAGATCGCTATGGTTCGCAACTGATTATCCAGAGTTTTCATCGCCCGCTGGAAACTGCCGAGCTGGAGACGCTCGTTGCTCAGATTAACAGTCTGCTTGGGGTTGAGTTGCAGCCTTTCTATCACGAGCGTCAAACCAGTCAAAATACCCCGAATGAGTCTAAGCAGATATTAGAGGGAGCGAATGCGGCCGCTGCTGCGGTCTGTTCTGAATTGGGGATTAACTACCGCACCCGGGGTGTTCATCGGGGCATCGATCCCTTGCTGTTTCTGGATCTGCGCGCAGCTCGACGCTGGGTGCAGTCGAATAGTGCAGGACTAAATGTTTTAAACCTGTTTGCCTACACCTGCGGTGTGGGTGTCTGTGCGGCCAAAGCGGGCGCCACCCATGTTGTTAATATCGACTTCGCCAAGTCGGCGCTGGCGGTCGGCCGAGAAAATGCCACGCTCAATCAACTGGCGGCGGATAAGATCCAATTTATCCAGGCCGATTTCTTTCCGGCTATTCAGCAGCTCGGCGGACAGTTGGTCAGGTTCCGACGAGGTCGCGGCGCGCCTCCCCCCAAGCATTATCAGCGCTTTGAGGCTCAGCAGTTTGATCTGGTGTTCCTGGATCCGCCACGCCTAGCCAAGAGTGCATTTGGTACTGTCGATCTAATTCGTGATTACCCCAGTGTGTTCAAGCCCAGCCTGCTGGCAACCAAGCCCGGCGGACGGCTAGTCTGTACCAACAACGTCGCCCAGGTCGATCGTGACGCCTGGCTGGATCAGCTTAGACGCTCGGCTAGCAAAGCGGGAAGGCCGATTAAGGGGGTCGAGCTGATCGAGCCGGAAGCGGACTTTCCCAGCTTTGATGGCAAGCCACCGCTTAAAATGGCGGTGCTTGAGGTTTAGTAAGTTTTTTGCGCGACGCGCACTGTAGTGAGGGTGGCATGGAACTGTTGGCGTTTCTCGGGCTGGAACAGGTCTACTGGCTGAATTTTATAGCCCTAACCTGGTTTCTTATCTGCATTAAGGGCTACAGCCGTTATGCTCGGTTTAAGTCGAGGACCCAGCCTTGTCTGGTCAATGTGATGCATCTGCATCGTATTGACTGGATGCGGCAGTTGTTGCTGCGCGATGTTCGGGTCGCCGATATCGCTGCGATCGCCAACCTGGAGCGAAGTGTGGCGTTCTTTGCGTCGAGTACTCTGATTCTTCTGGCGGGTTTATTAACTGTATTCAGTGCCTCTGAAGAGGCGGTTAATCTTCTATCTGAGTTCCCGCTGGTGATTGAAACCAGCCGTATAGAATGGGAACTTAAATTACTGGTGTTGACCGGGCTGTTTATCTACGCCTTCTTTAAATTCACCTGGAGCCTGCGCCAATACGGTTTTGCCTCGGTGTTGATCGGCAGTGCACCGGTGCACTCTATGCCTATCAGTGAAACCGAGAGCGAGGCGTTCATTCAGCGCACCGCGCAGATGGAAACAATGGCGGCTAATAATTTCAACAGCGGCTTGCGAGCCTACTATTTCAGCCTGGCACTGCTGGGTTGGGTGATTAATCCCTGGGCATTGATCCTGATGTCGACCGGGGTGGTCTATGTGCTCTATCAGCGTGAATTTCGCTCTAGCACGCTGTATACATTGATGGCCGGGCTAGACAAGAGTGAGATCCTGGGTGCCAGTTATCAGCAGCTGATTAAGTAAATAGGATCGTCTCTGTGGGTCGGCGCGGCCCGTTTCAGGCACGCTTATAGCACTCTTCAGCCCCCTGTAGGTCGGAATTCATTCCGACAGGGTTTGTTAGTAGAGCCAGCCTGCGTTGGGCTAAAGCCCAACCTACAGGTGATTTCTGTGGCTCAGCGCGGCCCGTTATAGGCAAGCACACAGCATTCTCCAGCCCCCTTGCATGTCGGAATTCATTCCGGCATGCAAGCTCTGCTCTTGAAATCCAGATCACCGACCCCATCTATCTGAACCATGAGCTGAGGCTACCCTGTCGTGCCTCATTGTCTGTATCAATCTTGCTAATTGGGAATAGGTATGACCACCGAAACGCATAAAGAAACATTGGGTTTTCAGACCGAAGTTAAGCAACTACTGCACTTGATGATCCACTCGCTGTATTCAAATAAAGAGATCTTCCTGCGCGAACTGATTTCCAACGCATCAGACGCGGCCGATAAGTTACGTTTTAAAGCGCTGTCCGAAGACGGGCTGTATGAAAATGACAGCGAGCTGAAAATTCGGATCGAATTTGACCAAGCGAACAATCTGATTAAGGTGATCGATAACGGTATCGGCATGAACCGCCAGGACGTGATTGACCACCTAGGTACGATCGCCAAGTCTGGGACCTCTGATTTCCTCGCGCATATGACCGGTGACCAGAAAAAAGATTCGCATCTGATCGGCCAGTTTGGGGTGGGCTTCTATTCTTCCTTCATCGTTGCCGACCGGGTTGAGGTGCTGAGCCGCAAAACGGGCGAGCCTGCTTCGGAAGGGGTTCACTGGGAGTCTGCCGGTGAGGGTGACTTCACCGTGGGTTCGATCGATAAGGCCGAGCGCGGTACCACCATCATTTTGCATCTGAAAGCGGGTGAGACCGAGTTTGCCGATGGCTGGCGTCTGCGTAGTTTGGTCCGCAAGTATTCCGACCATATTGCCATCCCCGTCGAGATGATCAAAGCGCCAACGCCTGAGTATGATGACGAGGGTAATGTGAAGCCTGCGGCAGAGGATGTGCCGCTTGAGTGGGAATGCGTCAACAACGCAACCGCGCTCTGGTCGCGTCCGCGTACCGAGGTGAGCGAAACCGAGTATCAGGAGTTCTATAAGCATGTTTCTCACGATTTTGAGAACCCGCTGACCTGGAGCCACAACAAGGTGGAAGGCAAACTGGAATATTCCAGCTTGCTCTATGTCCCAGGTCGTGCACCCTTCGATATGTGGAACCGTGACGGTGCCCGGGGGCTGAAGTTATACATCCAACGGGTCTTTATCATGGATGATGCTGAGCAGTTCCTGCCGCTCTACCTGCGCTTTATCAAGGGTGTGATCGATTCCAACGACCTGTCTCTGAACGTCTCCCGTGAGATTTTACAGAAAGATCCCGCAATCGATTCGATGCGCTCGGCGTTGACCAAACGGGTGTTGGAGATGCTGGGTAAACTGGCAAAGAAGGACGCCGATAGCTACGCCAAGTTCTGGAAAGAGTTTGGCGCGGTACTCAAAGAGGGACCCGCTGAGGATCACGGCAACCGTGACAAGATTGCTGCATTGCTGCGTTTCTCGACCAGCCATACCGATAAGGCCGAACAGGATCAATCGCTGGCGCAGTATATCGAGCGGATGAAAGAGGGCCAGGACAGCATCTATTACGTCGTCGCCGATTCCCATGCGGCTGCCAAAAACAGCCCCCATCTGGAGATCTTCCGCAAGAAGGGGCTAGAGGTTCTGCTGCTGTCCGATCGTGTCGACGAGTGGCTGATGAGCAACTTTAACGAGTTTGAAGGTAAGAAATTCAAAGATATCACCAAGGGTGATCTGGATCTGGGCAAGGTTGAGGATGAAGCTGAAAAGCAGCAGCAACAAGATACTGCCAAGGAGTTCAGTTCATTGGTTGAGCGGGTTAAAGCGGTGCTTAAAGATCAGGTGAATGAGGTGCGTATTACTCATCGTTTGGTTGATTCGCCGGCCTGCCTGGTGGTTGCTGAGCATGAGATGGGCGCACA
>CAXBEA010000049.1:0-29533 GCA_963974645.1 uncultured Neptunomonas sp.
TGCAGCTGATTGCAGCAGAGGATACCCGTCACAGCGGCCGTTTGTTACAGCATTTTGATATATCCACGCCGATGTGGGCGTTACATGACCATAACGAGCGTGCCCAAGCAGATAGGATAGTACAGCGTTTATCGGAGGGAGAAAACATCGCCCTGATATCGGATGCCGGAACACCCTTGATCTCCGATCCTGGCTATTACCTAGTACGCAAGGTGCGCGAGGCCGGATTTCGAGTTGTTCCAGTCCCCGGTGCCTGTGCCTTGGTGGCTGCGTTGTCAGCCTCCGGCTTGGCTACTAATCGATTTGCCTTTGAAGGTTTTTTGCCCGCAAAATCGCTGGCACGGCGGCAACGCTTGGAGTCGGTCGTGGCTGACGATCGCACCCTGATGTTCTATGAGTCGCCACACCGGCTGATGCACTCTTTGGAGACGATGCTTGAGGTGTTCGGGCCGGAGCGTTATGTGGTGATAGCTAGAGAGTTAACCAAAACCTTTGAGACCATTCATGGCGATAAGCTTTCGCTGCTGCTCGATTGGGTTAGGGCCGATAGTAATCAGCAGAAGGGGGAGTTTGTCCTCCTGGTGCAGGGGGCCGAGCCGGAGCCTGCATCCGAGGGGCTGAGTGCGGAAGAGTCGAGAGTGCTCGGCCTGCTGCTTGAAGAGTTGAGTGTGAAACAGGCCGCAACGCTGGCAGCCAAGATCTGCAACAGTAAAAAGAAGAAGCTGTATCAGGCGGCGCTGGCGCTTAAATCAACCGAAGCATAGAGATTGCTTGAGCGTCAGCCCTAAAGCACGTACCATCGCGCCCAGAGTTCGCCAGGCAGTCGCCGCTACCCTTGGGTAGGGGAGGAAAGTCCGGGCTCCATAGGGCAGGGTGCCAGGTAATTCCTGGGGGGCGTGAGCCTACGGAAAGTGCAGCAGAGAGTAGACCGCCTAAGCAACGCTAGCGTTGCCGGTAAGGGTGAAAGGGTGCGGTAAGAGCGCACCGCGTGGGTGGCAACATTCCACGGCATGGTAAACCCCACCTGGAGCAAGACCAAATAGGGATCCAATAGGCGTGGCCCACGCTGGATCCGGGTAGGTTGCTTGAGGCCTGCGGTGACGCAGGTCCTAGATGAATGACTGTCCACGACAAAACCCGGCTTATCGGCGAACTCTACCTATCCCGGTAACAGCAGGTTCGGCCCGTAGCTGAGCCTGCTGTTTGCAAAACTATAGCCCCTCGAATCTATTGAGATTCCAGTCCCATCTCCGTTTCCACTTAGTCTGCGATCTAAGCGCTCTCTTTTCATGAATTATTCCATGGTGATTAATTCGATGACGCAGTGCTTGCTGAATCGATGGCCCCGGTGCACCCGTTGATCTCAGTAATTGCCAGTACTTGCGTGATGTGCGAATCTGGGATGGCATTTTTTGATTGCCGAGGTCGTTTTAGCGTACTAATGAAATTCCTGCTCAAAACCAACAGTCTGGTGTTTCTGGCGTATCTGCTCAGTTCTGCCTTGGGATTGCTGCTGGCGTTTTCCCCCGCGCAACCCGCGCCTGTCTGGCCTGCTGCTGGAGTGGCCCTGGCGGTTGTGCTGCTCTATGGTTATGGTGTCCTTGTCGGTGTTTTTTGCGCCAAGCTAATCCTGCAGATCGCGATTGGATCCTATTGGAACGAAGCACTTTTGATCAGCACCGGGGTCGTTTTTCAGGCGTTTCTAGGCGCCTATCTTGTACGGCGCTTCACCGGATATCCTAATCTTCTGGTCAGATTTTCTGATGTGCTCTCGTTTCTGTTTTGGGGGGGATTGGTTGCGTCTTTGCCGGGTGCAAGCAGCGGCATTGTCGCGTTGTGGCTGTTTGGTTATATAAACCAAGAAGGGTTGTTGTTTGCTTGGGCTAGCTGGTGGGTGGGCGATACGATAGGTGTTCTGTTTGTTACTCCGGTGTTGTTGGCATGGTTGTCACCTGTTGTGAGTCAATGGCGTCCCAGACGTATGGCAATGTCTGGGACGATCATTTTGGCGCTGATCGCATTGGTCGCTTATAGCAGCTTTAACCAGTATTGGGAGGGGCGGCAACTTCGCGCTAAGTTTGAGCATGAAGGACGTGCCCTGTATCAACGGTTAATAAGCCTTCGCGATGAGCAGGTAGGCGTTCTTTATAGTTTGCGGGATTTTTTTCTGGCATCGGATGATGTTACCCGTGAAGATTTCAACATTTATGTCGGATCATTATTGTCTCGAACGCCCCGGTTGCAGTCATTATCCTGGAATCCGCTCGTTTCTAGTGACAGGCGTCAGCTATTTGAATCCCAGATGCAGCAGGATGGGTTGACGGGATATCAGATTACCGAGCGGGATTCGCAGGGTGCGGTATCGCTGGCCGCTACCCGCGATGAATATGTTCCTGTGGCTTATATTGAACCCATGTCGGTTAATCAGCGGGCGCTAGGCTATGACCTGTATTCGAGTGTTGAGCGCCGCCAGGTTTTGGTAGAGAGCAGAAGCACCGGCAAGGTGACTGCAAGTAAGGTGGTGATTTTGGCTGCGGCTGAAAAAGTGGGGTTGGTGTTAAGCTTACCGGTAGTCTTGCGTCCATATTCAGAATTTTTGGCAGATCAGGTCGACGGGTTTGTTGTCGGCGTTTTTAAATTAGGCGATGCGCTGGAGTTATTGCTTGATTCACAGATCAAACCGGGAATAACCTATCGGCTGTTAGATGTCACAGACCCTGGTTCTGGGGTTCAGATCTATGCCTATGGTGCTCCGCTAGGTAAAGAGATCAGCGCTCTTAAGCCGCTATTTCAGCAGTTGCTTGACCCTCTCTTTGAGCAGCGTTTCGAATTTGAATTTGCCGGACGCGGATGGGCTCTAGAGCTCGTCGCGGATGGTCGCTATCAGATTGCTAATCAACATGTCTCTGCATGGATCTTGCTGTTTGGCGGGCTGATTATTGCCTGCTTGGTGTCGATGTTTGTAACCCTGATGACAGGGAGGGATTACAAATTACGTCGCTCACTCGAAGACAGGGCTGAGGTGATACGGCAGAAGGATGATCAGTTGATGGTGAACCAATTCGCTCTGGATCATCTGTCTACGGGGGTGTTGTTAGTTGATCAGCATGGACGTTTCGTCTACGCCAACCAGGCCGCTTGCGACGATCTTGAGTACTCCCCGAGTGAAATGTTGGAGCTAGATATAGGCGATATCAACGCAGACTTTGATATGGCGGACTGGCCTGAGCATTGGGCGCGACTTAAGCAGGAGGGAGGGCTTAGATTTGAAACTACCCATCAGTCAAAGTACCAGCATCAGCGTAGTGTTGAGGTCATTGCTAATTATTTTGAACACGCAGAAGGCGGTTTTAATCTCGCCTTTGTGCGTGATATTAGCTTGCGCAAGACGCATCAAAGCCAGCTCCGGAAGCTATCCGCAGCGATAGAACAAAGCCCAGTGTCGGTATTGATTACGGATCTGTCGGGCACGATTGAGTATGTTAATCCGGCATTGCTGCGAATCACGGGATATGAGCTCGAGGAGGTGCTGGGGCAGAATCCTCGGATGTTCAAAAGTGGTCAGACGACAGAAGCCACCTACGCTTCAATGTGGCGCGTGCTTAGTTCGGGAGGGGTTTGGTTTGGCGAGTTTTGCAATCGCTGTAAGGATGGAAGTCTTATCTGGGAGTCAGCCTCCATTACGGTGATCTTGGACGATGTGGGTGTCCCCAGTCATTACTTGGCGGTGAAGGAGAATATTACTGCCAGTCGTCGCGCACGGGAGTTGCTGAAGCAGAGTGAGCAGATGCTTAAGCGCGCCCAGAGTCTGGCGCATGTCGGCAGTTGGGAGTTGGATTTCACGACTGGGAAACTGGCCTGGTCTGATGAAACCTGTCGAATATTTGGCCTGGAACCAGAGACTACTCTGGATTATCAGCGGTTTCTTAGTTTTGTGCATACCGATGATCAGGAACGGTTGGATAACGCCTGGTTGTCTGCATTGGAGGGTGAGAACTATGATATTGAGCATCGAATAGTTGTTAATGACGCGGTTAAGACGGTTCAACAACGGGCACAGTTTGAGTTTGATGCACAGGGCAATGTATTGCGGGGGATCGGGACTATCCATGATGTTACCGAGCGCGTACAGGCAGGTGCAGCGTTACAAAACAGCGAGGAGCTCTATCGGTCGTTGGTAACAGCGCTTTCCGAAGGCATATTGTTGCGCGATGCAGAGGGCAAAATTAAGATGTTTAATCCGGCGGCAAGTCATATCCTGGGCAGTACCCTCGCTGGGATGCTTGAATCTCCTCCAGGGCAGAGCGGGGTACAATGCTACCGTGACAATGGTGAGGCCTTTCCCGTGGATGAATTCCCATCGGTATTGACGCTGGCTAGTGGCGAGTCGTCTCGGGATATAGTAATGGGGTTGGATCTGCTGGAGGGAGGACGGATTTGGTTGAGTGTGAATACGGAGCCGCTCTGTCATCAGGATGAGGTGCAGCCCTATGCGGTGGTCGTTTCTTTCCAGGATATTACTCGACGGCGACAAGCCGAGGATGAATTAAAACGTCTGGCTGCGACAGATATACTCACCGGATTGTTAAATCGACGCGCCTGTTCCAGTGTAATTGAGCAGGAGTTGGCGCGTCGAAAGCGTTTGCCCTCATCCGAGCCCTGCGCATTATTGATGATGGATCTGGATTCGTTCAAATCGATCAATGATCACTATGGTCATGCGGTTGGCGACCAGGCGCTAGCCCACTTTTCCCGGTTGATTAAAACCACACAGAGACAGCCGGATATCGCTGGGCGCTGGGGAGGGGAAGAGTTTGTGATGCTGTTGCCAGGTACTGATTTGATAGGGGCTAAAACCTATGCGGAGCGTTTGAGGAGCCTGTTATCAGCGTCCCCGATAATGGCGCATGGCGTGCCGGTTAAGCTGACTGTTAGCATAGGTGTGGCGCTGTTGGATCCTGCCGATAGTGATTCCGATGCGGCGCTGGTTCGTGCAGATGGGGCGATGTACCGAGCCAAATCTGAAGGGCGAAATAGAGTTGTTAGCGAACAGGATTTTAATTGATGGGATACGATATTGAGAATCGGCTGGTGGTTGGCATGGCATCCAGCGCCCTGTTTGATTTAGAGCAGTCCGATGCCGTGTTTAAGGATAAAGGAGAGTCCGCGTATCGGGTTTACCAGCGGGAAAATCAAAATAAGCCGCTAAAGCCGGGGGTTGCCTACCCTTTTGTGCGTCGATTGCTAGCGTTAAATCAGTTGAATCCAGACAATCCTCCGGTGGAGGTTGTGCTGCTCTCGCACAACGATCCAGATACAGGGTTGCGGGTGTTTAAGTCTATCGAACATTACGGCTTAGGAATAACCCGGGCGGTATTTCAGCAGGGGCGTTCACCGCATCTGTTTATTCCTGCATTTGGCATCAGTCTGTTTCTTACTGCTAATGAAGAGGATGTCAGGGAGGCGATGGCGTTGGGTCTGCCAGCCGGGCTGGTGCTTAGCTCCGCGGCTTGGGACGACGCCGAGGATGATGAGTTGCGGTTAGCTTTTGATTTTGATGGTGTGCTTGCAGACGATGAGTCTGAAGCGATCTATCAAGGGGGTGATTTGGAGCAGTTTAAGCAGCATGAGGTGAAGCATGCTGATACTCCTCACAACCCGGGGCCATTGAAAGAGTTTTTGGCCAAAGTTGCTCAGATTCAAAAGCTAGAACAGGCACGCGCGGAGCAGGATAGTACTTATAAGCCTAGGTTGCGAGTGGCGATCGTGACTGCACGCAGTGCCCCGGCGCATGAGCGGGTGATCAACACGATGCGTAGCTGGAATCTAATGGTTAATGATGCGTTTTTTCTGGGCGGTGTGGAGAAACGTCGAGTGCTTGAGGTCTGGGCCCCGCATATCTTTTTTGATGATCAGCGGGGTCATTTGGATGCCGCAGCACCCGTATCGCCCTCGGTCCATATCCCCTTTGGTATTGCCAATCGTAAGTAACACCGGTTCTTTATAGCGAAAAAAAACCGGATCGACAAAATCCGGTTTTTTATTGCGAGAGCCTAGCTATTACTCGTCTAAGAAGCCGCGGAGATGGTCGGAGCGTGAAGGGTGGCGCAGCTTGCGGAGCGCCTTTGCTTCTATCTGGCGAATTCGTTCGCGAGTCACATCGAACTGCTTGCCGACCTCTTCAAGCGTGTGGTCGGTATTCATATCAATACCGAAGCGCATCCGCAGGACCTTGGCTTCGCGACCGGTCAAGCCGGACAGGATTTCCCGGGTCGCTTCGCGAAGTCCTTCGCTGGTGGCTTCGTCAACGGGTGAGTGTACCGCCACATCTTCGATGAAATCACCCAGGCTGGAATCCTCGTCATCTCCGATAGGCGTTTCCATTGAGATCGGCTCTTTGGCGATCTTGAGAACTTTACGGACCTTGTCTTCCGGCATCTCCATCCGCTCGGCAAGCTCTTCAGGAGTGGCGTCACGGCCCATCTCCTGAAGCATCTGCCGCGAAATGCGGTTGAGCTTGTTAATGGTTTCGATCATGTGCACGGGGATACGGATAGTGCGTGCCTGATCCGCAATGGATCGAGTGATCGCCTGACGAATCCACCAGGTCGCATAGGTAGAGAACTTATAACCACGACGATATTCGAACTTGTCAACGGCCTTCATTAGGCCGATATTGCCTTCCTGGATCAGGTCTAGGAACTGCAAGCCACGGTTGGTGTACTTTTTAGCAATGGAGATAACCAGGCGCAAGTTGGCCTCTACCATCTCTTTCTTGGCACGGCGGGCACCCGCCTCGCCGATTGACATGCGCCGGTTGACCTCTTTGATTTGAATCAGAGTCAATCCGGACTGCTTTTCTAGCTGCCCTAGTTTGCGCTGTGAGCGCAGTAGTTCTACTTTGCTGGTGACTAGTCGGCGGCCGCAGGGGCCGTCAGTTGCGCAGACTGATTCAACCCAGGCGCTGTTAAGTTCGTTGCCAGGGAAGGATTTAATGAAGTCCTTGCGTGGCATGCGGCCGCGTTGGGTACAGATCTTCATGATGTTGCGCTCTTCGGCGCGAAGCTGTTCAACAACCTGGCGAGCAACCAGAACCAGTCCGTCAAATAATCGAGGTACTAGTTTCAAGGGGGCGAAAATTTCAGCGACGGCGGCGATCGCTTTTTCTGCCTGCTTGCTATCGCGGCCATGTTTAGCGATAGCTTTTTCAGATTTCAGGTATTGCTCGTGGAGAGCATCGAAGCGGCGTTTAACCTCTTCAGGATCGGGTCCTGTCGGGCCTTCTTCTTCCTCTTCGTCATCGTCGCTGTCGTCAGTAGCCTCTTTAGGTGCTGGTTTGATAACCGGTGTCGGTAGCACGTTACTGTCATCAGGGTCGATAAAACCATTGAGCACGTCGCTCAGGCGTCCCTCTTCTTCTAAAGAGGCTTCGTAGGCAGCCAGCGCGGTGGGTACGGCGCTCGGGTATGAGGCTAAGGCGGCCATTACGCCACGAATACCCTCTTCGATCCGTTTGGCCAGAATTATCTCGCCCTCACGGGTGAGTAACTCGACGGTACCCATTTCACGCATGTACATGCGGACCGGATCGGTTGTGCGTCCGGTTTCGCTTTCGACGGCAGCGAGAGCGGCGGCGGCTTCTTCAGCCGCGCTTTCATCGGTGGTGTTGCCTTCTGCAACCAGATCGTCAGCGTCAGGAGCAACCTCCGATACGGAGATACCCATGTCGTTGATCATGCGAATGATCTCTTCGACCTGATCGGGGTCGGAGATATCTTCGGGAAGGTGATCGTTGACCTCTGCGAAAGTCAGGTAACCCTGTTCTTTTCCCCGTGCGATCAGTTCTTTAAGTCGGGACTGCTGCTTAGACTTATCTGACATGGAAGCGTTTACCCAGATTCGAAGGTTCAAAAAATAGCCGCATATTATATCGGTGTTGTAACCAGAACGCTATAACAGAGCTGTAGGTTAGACTAGTTTAGTTTCGCTTGTTGCGGCGGTCTTTTTGGATTAAAAATGCCATTTTTTCTCGCGCGCTGTGCTTTTGCTGCTCTGGTGTTAATGGGGGCTGGTGGCCTGATTGCAAGCCTAGGCGGGTTTCTTCCACCAGCGAGGTGAGTTGGTGCAGATGGCCGATAAATTCGAGTTCCAGCTGTTCGCCCGGCTGGATGAGTAGCTCTTCTCGGGCCAGTTGTTGCAGTAGTGGGCTGTAGCTGCTGTCGCGCCATTGAGTCAGGAGGACCGCGGTGGGTATATTTGGGTCATTACGCAACTGGATAATTAGCGCTTTGAGCAGGCGAAACTCGGGTTCTGTTAGAACGTCCAGTGCGTCGCTGGTTTCGAGGTCGACCTTAAGAGCAAGTTTTGGATGGTGCAGTAGCAGTTTCAGGGCTTTGCTGCAGGTGCTGGTAGTCTTAGGTCCGCTGCGGGCAGTCTGCTGACGAGCCGGCTGGGAGCGACTGTTATAGCGTTGGGTGCGAGCAGGGGCGTTGGAATAGTTAGTCGTAGCAGAGCCGGACGGGTGATCGTGGCTGTCGCGGTGCTGGTCATAGCCCTGATCATAGCCCTGATCATAGTTCGGGTTTTGGTCGTAACTGCGGTTATGATTCTGATCGTATGCTGGGGCAGTGTGCAGGGTTCCAGGTTTTTTTGTGTCTGTCTTGGGAGTGAAAAACTGCTGCTCTAGTCCGCTTAGAGTGGATAGTTGCTGGCGCATCAGTTGTTGCAGAACTTGCCCTGGAATTTTATTGATTTGAGGGACGGCCAAGGCGCTGAGGCGAGCGCGGCCTTCGCCGCTGCTCAGGTCGATGCCTTCGCTGAGGCCGTCAAACAGAAATTTAGACAGGGGTAATGCGGTCTCGATACGCTGGTTAAAGGCATCGGTGCCCTCGTTGCGGACGATGCTGTCTGGATCTTCCCCTTCGGGTAAAAACAGAAACCGTGCCTGACGGCCGTCTTCCATCAGTGGCAAGGCGTTTTCGAGCGCCCGCTGTGCCGCTTTTCTACCCGCATTGTCGCCGTCGAAACAAAATACTACTTCGGGCATGAGCTTAAATAGACGACGCAGGTGTTGTTCGCTAGTCGCGGTTCCCAGGGTTGCTACAGCGTTGCTGATGCCGAATTGGGCGAGGGCGACGACGTCCATATAGCCTTCAACGATGATAACTCGGTGTAGCTCGCGGTTGGCTTGGCGCGCCTGGTAAAGCCCGTATAGTTCTTCGTGCTTCTTGAAGGTGCTGGTCTCGGGGGAGTTCAGGTATTTGGGTTTTTCGTCAGTTAGTACCCTGCCGCCGAAAGCGATGACCCGTCCGCGCATGTCAACAATTGGAAACATGATCCGGTCGCGAAAGCGGTCGTAGCATTTTTGTTCGTCAAGCTTTTGAATCACCAGACCTGCTTCGTCGAGTGCATTTTGCTGCTCGTTGCCTATTTCTTTGAGCAGGTTATCCCAGCCGGGCGGTGCGTAACCGATGCCGAACTGCTTGGCAATGTTGCCGTTGAGTCCGCGTTGCTTAAGATAGCCAGTGGCCTTGCTGGATTCGGGGTGGCTGCGCAGTTGCTCCTGGTAAAAATCGTTAGCCCGTTGCAGCAGATCGAAGCTGCGTTGGCGTTGTTTATCCTGCTGGCTGTTGTCGTTTGCTTGGGCTGGGATCTCGAGGCCCTGGCGCTTGGCCAGGGTTTCTATGGCTTCGCGGAACTCGAGTCGATCGTGCTCCATCACAAAGCCGAGTGCGTTGCCGCCTGCACCGCAGCCAAAGCAGTAAAAAAATTGTTTTTCCGGATTAACGCTAAATGACGGAGATTTTTCTTTATGAAATGGGCAGAGGCCCGAGTAGTTTCTGCCGGTGCGCTTAAGTTGTACCCGTTCTTCGACCACGTCAACAATGTCGGTACGGTGGAGTAGATCGTCGATGAAATCTTGCGGGATACGTCCGGCCATCGGGCTCTCGGTGCTGCTCTGTCTGTTGGGTGCTTGTCTGCTGTAAGCGGTTGTTGCAACAGCGGTAACTATGCGGGCTCGGGCATGCTTTGCCCCGGCGGGGTAAGGCTGGAGTGTTCTAAAGGGATGAGATGCTCGGCTGCGTTGAGCTTAGCAGAGTTTCCCTTTGATCAGCTTGCTGACTACGGCCATGTCTGCACGACCCTGCATCTGAGGTTTTAAGAGCCCCATGACTTTGCCCATATCTTGCATCGTGCTTGAGCCGGTTTCGCTGATCGCTTGATCGATCAACTGGTCTATCTCATTGTTTGTTAGCTGGGCAGGAAGAAACTGTTTAATCACCTCCAGTTCTTTCTTCTCCACCTCAGATAAATCATCACGTCCGGCTGCATCGAACTGGCTTATCGAATCGCGGCGCTGTTTCTGCATCTTGTCCAGAACAGCGAGGATTCGGGCGTCATCCAGGTCGATCCGCTCGTTCACTTCAATATCTTTAACCGCTGCTAGCATGCTTCGCAGTGTTTTCAGCCGGTCTTTGTCTTTGGCTCGCATGGCGTCTTTTTGGGCTTGTTTTAATTCAAGCTTGATAGCGCAATCGGTCATAGCTCGGTGCCTGGCTGATTAATGTTGAAGGCTTACGTGATCTTTAAGTCTGTGTTTTAGTCAGCAATGAGCGACTAGTACAGACGTACGCGACGGTTGTTCTCGCGTGAGACCTTTTTAGCATGGCGCTTAACGGCTGCTGCTGCCTGGCGCTTGCGAACGGTTGTTGGCTTTTCGTAGTGCTCACGACGACGCACTTCGGCCAAAACACCCGCTTTTTCACAAGAGCGCTTGAAACGGCGCAGAGCTATATCAAACGGCTCGCTATCACGGACTTTTACACTTGGCATTGTTGTACCTTAGGTTAAGGATATTAGCGTTATCTGCCAACGTATCGATCAGTCGTTACGCACCACAGATACCCTTCCCGGAAAAAAATCAGGGGCGCGTATTCTAATCTTGACTTGGATCTGATGTAAAGCCTGGGTTTGATTTTGATGGCATAGGTTTGAGAGGCTGTTATCATGCGGCGGATACTGGCCCAAGGCCTTTAACAGTAACCCTGTAGGCTGAAGCTGGACGACGAAGTATCAGCCGCTGGGGCCAATGGATGTTAATAACCACCGATATGTGGGTTGTGCTCAGATATCGGTGGTTATCCGACGAGAGAATCAAGATGCGTGTATTGGGGATTGAGACCTCCTGTGATGAAACCGGCGTCGCCCTGTATGACAGTGAACGAGGCCTGCTGGCAGATGCGCTTTACAGTCAGGTAGCGATGCATGCCGAATACGGAGGGGTGGTGCCAGAGCTAGCCTCAAGGGATCACATTCTCAAGCTGGTGCCGCTGATTCGGCAGGTGCTGGCGGAGGCGGGTTGCCAAGCAGTGGATATCGATGCTATCGCCTATACCGCAGGACCCGGCTTGATCGGCGCACTAATGACGGGGGCTTCGCTGGCTAATGCGCTGGCAATGGCTTGGCAGGTCCCTGTGCTGGGGGTGCATCATATGGAAGGCCACCTGTTGGCCCCGATGCTGGAAGAGTCTCCGCCGTCGTTTCCGTTTTTGGCGCTGCTGGTGTCCGGGGGGCATACCCAGCTGATGCAAGTGAAGGCGCTGGGTGATTATCAATTGCTGGGTGAGTCGCTCGATGATGCCGCGGGTGAGGCCTTTGATAAGGCGGCCAAAATGCTAGGTCTGGCTTATCCGGGCGGTCCGCTAGTTGCAGCCAGGGCGGAACAGGGTACCCCGGGGCGCTTTAGGTTTCCCCGGCCGATGACAGACCGTCCTGGGCTTGATATGAGTTTCAGTGGTTTAAAAACATTTACCCTCAATACCACCGAGAAGTTACGCCAGAGTGAGGCGGGGCTAAGTGAGCAGGATATCAGCGATATCGCGCTGGCGTTTCAGGATGCGGTAATCGATACCCTGGCGATTAAGTGCCGACGCGCATTGCAGCAGACCGGGATGAAAACGTTGGTGATTGCGGGTGGCGTCAGTGCTAATAAAATGTTGCGCCAAAAGTTGGCTGAAATTGCTGCCAAGCAGGATGCGACGTTGTTCTATGCCCGGCCCGAATTCTGCACCGATAATGGTGCCATGATTGCCTACGCGGGATGCCAGCGTCTGCTCGCGGGACAACGGGGGGATCTGATCATTCAGGCCCGGCCGCGCTGGCCTATGGTTGAATTGAAAGGGTTGAATTGAAAGGGTTGAATTGCAAGGGTTGACCTAGTCTGGTCGAGTGAGTGTCAAGTGGGTAGGTGAAGGGTTAAAACCGTGATTCCTGGTTTCGTAATAGTTTAATGATATTGCTTTGATGGCGTAAAATTAATAGCGCTGCCATCAGGCTCAAGATAGGCAACACACTGAGCGGTAGATAAACCGGTGCTAGCCACCAGCAGAGTAGGGGGGTTGCCGCGGCGGTGGTTAGTGATGCCAGCGATGATAGTCTGGATAGCCCAGCCACGAGTAGCCAGATGCCGATCTGGCATAGTGCCAGCAGCGGTTGTAGGGCTAGGCAAACACCCAGAAACGTCGCAACTCCTTTGCCACCTTTGAACTGGAAGTAGAGAGGGTAAAGGTGACCGAGCATTGCACAGAGTCCGCATAGAGCGGCGATACTGAGCTCAAGGCTGAGTAGTAGGGCTGCCCAGACTGGCAAGATACCTTTGAGTAGATCTGCAATCAGAGTAATGATCCCTGCTTGGAGAGAACCTGTGCGCCAGACATTGGTGGCTCCTGGATTATTAGAGCCAAACGTACGTGGATCATTGAGGCCTAACAGGTGGCAGATCAGCACGGCGCTGGACACGGAGCCTAGCAGGTAAGCGCTGGATAGCATCAATAAGACTGTGGTGGAAAACTCTATTGTCATGATATTTTCAGCGTAAAGGAAAAGCGCAGTAGATAACGCTGTAAGTCGAACTTGGTAAATGGTGCCGTGGCTGCAGATGCATTAGTATCAGAACGCTCTACCAAGTAAAAGCCTAGGCTGCCAACCCTCTATAGTGACACCCAATATAAGCCCCTCTTACAATAAATAGGAACACTCTGATGGATATTGTTTATATCAAGGAGCTGGAGGTAGAAACCGTGATCGGAATCTACGACTGGGAGCGTAAAATTCGCCAGCGAGTAAATCTAGACCTGGAGATGGGCGCCGATATCCGCAAGGCCGCTTCCAGCGAAAATATTGAAAATACCCTTAACTATAAAACGGTCAGTAAGCGATTGATCGATTTTATCGAGCATAGCGAGTTTCTATTGATAGAAACGATGGCTGAAGAGATCGCCAAGATTGTTCTGGACGAATTTCAGGTGCCCTGGTTACGGTTACGCTTGGGTAAACCGGGTGCGGTAAGTGGCGCTAGAGATGTAGGGGTGATTATCGAACGAGGGACGCGCGTCTGATGGCGCGGGTTTATCTGAGTATCGGCAGCAACATCGATCGAGAACGGTATATCCGTAGTTGTCTAGATACGCTTGCGGATAGCTATGGTTCGCTGAGTATCTCCAGTGTCTATGAAAGCGAAGCGGTAGGCTTTGACGGAGATCTGTTTTATAACTTGGTGGTAGGGATCGATACGGTTCAGTCACTACCCGAGTTGTTTGCATCGCTGCGCCAGATTGAGCACGATCATCAACGTTGCCGGGATGCGGTAAAGTTTAGCGCCAGAACCCTGGATATTGATATCTTGGTCTATGACGACTACGTGGGAGCATTCTGTCTTGACGACGGTAGCGGGGGCGTGCTGCCGCGAGATGAGATCACTAAAAATGCGTTTGTATTGCTGCCGTTTGCAGAGATAGCTCCAGAGCGCCTGCATCCCGGGACTGCGACCAGTTATCAGCAGCTCTGGGAGCAGTATGATCGCTCGCAGCAGCGGTTGTGGCCGGTCTCTTTTGTCTGGCGGGGCCAGGAGTTATCTGCGCCGTTTTAGATTCGTTTTCATCTGTTCATAACGAGCGTTTGGCTGTTGTTATCTCGGCTATGCGACAGACTCTATCTTTGGTTCGGCTGTTTCAGCGTAGTTGATCGGAAGGTAGGCGCGGAATGTCGTTCCCTGCGCCAGAGTGCTCTCGACCTCGATTCTGCCGCCGTGTTGACTGATGATTCTCCAGGAGACGGAGAGTCCAAGCCCCGTGCCTTTGTCTCTGGCCTTGGTGGTATAGAAGGGCGCCAGACAGGGCACTTAGCCCATCTTGATTGCATCAAGACGATCATGAAAATAGTTCGGCAGCAAAGACCATCAGGGCAATACGAATCACGACAAGCAATACTTTTTTGCGACTACTTGCATGGAGTCTGCCTTGTTTAATTCTGCTAATTTGAATGTATAAATAGTATGTTAGAAAATATAGGGTAGCTAAATGTTAGGTTAAAATCTGATCAAGGAGTCAATAAATGTGATTTAGTTCGCTTTATTGTTTGTAGCCTGGGCTTGATCTATTTTTAATCCATATAGTTGTATCGTCACTACTCGACTTGAAGGAATAATCGAATGGACGAATCGAAACAACGGGTGCTACTGCTGGTGGACGATGAAGAAAATATCCTTCGTTCGTTACAACGGCTGTTCCGCCGGCAGGGCTACCGTATCCTGAGTGCCTCAAGCGGCGCTGAAGGGTTAGCTGTACTTGAGCAGGAGCGAGTCGGGGTGATTATCTCTGATCAGCGTATGCCGGTGATGACCGGCAGCGAGTTTCTGCAGCAGGTCAAAGAGCGCTACCCCGATACCGTCAGAATTATCCTTAGTGGTTATACCGACCTGGAGTCTGTCACCGATTCCATTAATAAAGGCGCTATCTATAAGTTTTTAACCAAACCCTGGGATGATGATCTGCTGAGCCAGAATGTACGCGAAGCGTTTCGTATCCACGAGCTGAACGAAGATAATTTATACCTAACTCGAGAGTTGAAACGGGCTAATCAGGAGCTTGAAGCTAGGGTCGAGGAAAAAACTAAACAGCTCAGATTGAATATCAGCGCGTTAAAAATTTCCCATGACATCCTCGAAGAACTGCCCATGGCTGTTGTTGGCATTAGCGAAGGGTTGATTATCGTGGCCAATAAACGTGCCCGCGATCGCTTTGACCAGGTACCTCTGTTATTGGGGAGAGAAGTCGTAGAGGCCTGCCCCGCCGATGTTTTTGCGGTTTATCAGAACGCACTGAGTAGCGAGGGTTCGGCCACGGGTGAGGTGGTTATTAAAGGCGAAGCCTTTCGTTGCCAATGCAAAAAAAATGTAAGTGAAGGACCGCACGAAGGTTATATTTTGACCATGCGGCAAATGCATTTATGAGTACTGCTGAGGTTAGGCTGCTTGCCTTGGATGACGTGGAAGAGGGTCAAATTCTGACGCAGGATTTACAGGCTAGCGGGGGCGCTGTTCTGCTCCTCAAAGGCACCGTCCTGACACCAAAACTTCTAGAAATGCTTCGCAGCCGGGGCTACACCGAGCTATGGGTTGAATCCCCGCAGGATCAACTGTCTCTAGACGAGATCAGGGCACGGTTGGATGCCGCGTTTCAGCACAGCGAATCAACACCGGTGATGATTCAACTCAGGGCTCTGCTGGAGCGTTTTCACAGCGGAGCGAGCCGACGTGGATAAGGTACTGCTAGAGCGACTTCGCCACTATTTTGATAACGCGGCTCCGTTTTCGCATTCGGTCCAAATGGCGATGACGGAAATGTCCAAAGTGCCGGTCGATCTGCCAGGAGTCTGTAGACTGTTGGAAACGGACCCCGTGCTGATTGCTGCGATTTTGCGCTTGGCTAACTCCCCTTTTTATGGCTTTGCCAGGGAGATAGGTAAAGTCAGTGACGCTGCGGTGCTGCTCGGAGTACACAGCCTGAAGCAGCTGGTGATCTCCTTTTCACTGATGAAAAATTTACCTCAATCCAGTCATGAGGGGCTAGATCATCGTGGGCTCTGGCAGCACTCTATAGCGGTGGCTGTGGCGTCTAAGGTACTGGCTCGGGAGGCGGGGCTGGATCAAGATGAGGCCTTTGTTGCCGGCATTCTTTCCGATATAGGGCTGGTTGTTCTTGAGCAATGCCTAGGCGATGAGTATTTGCCAGTGCTGGGCTACCAAGCAGAGCGGTGTTGTCCGCTGGTGGTTGCCGAACAGGCTGTTCTCGGCGTTGACCACGGTCAGGTCGGTGCTGCTGCGATTAATAAATGGGGGCTGCCGGCCATCTATGCAGAGGTCGCGTTACATTGCGATCAGATTCTTGACCAGGCTCCAGCATCGCCATTCGTAGATATGGTTCAGCTGGCGTGCCAGTTGGTTAAAGGGCTTTGGATCACACCTGCCATTGATTCGGCGATGGTCAACCTGTCACCTGAAACTCTTGAGCGAATAGGGCTGGATTGGCTGCAGTTAGAGCGGTTGCTGTCAGAAATTGATACATCCAGTAGAGAAATCATTGGCCGTTTGTTGCCCTGAGGAGTCGTCATTTAATGACCGAGCAGAATTTTGAAGAGCCGATGGAGAGTCTTCTCTTTGTTGACGATGAGCGCAATATATTGTCGTCGTTACGGCGCCTGTTCCGTTCATTGGGTTATACCATCTATGTCGCTGAAAGCGGCATGGCAGGCCTTGAAATCCTCAAACGGCATCCGATAGATCTGGTGATCTCAGATATGCGGATGCCTGAGATGGACGGTGCTGCTTTTTTGGAACAGGTAGAGCAACTCTATCCTGAAACGGTACGGCTGTTGTTGACAGGGTTTTCTGATATCGCCTCCACCGTCGATGCGATCAACAGGGGTAAAATTTACCGTTATCTGAGTAAGCCCTGGGAAGACTCTGAGATCACCTTGACGGTTCGCCAGGCGCTGGAGACGAAAAAGCTAGAACGCGACAAATATAGGCTCTCTGCCCAGGTTGAGCGTCAGTTGGCCGAACTTCAGGATCTTAACGATAACCTGGAAAACAAAGTCAAGGCGCGCACCGAGGAGGTTCAGCAAACTGCCGACATGCTCGATCTGGCGTATCAGCAACTCTCAGAGAGTTATCAGCGAACCATTCAGGTGTTTTCTAATCTGATCAGTATGCGCGAAACGCTTTCGGGACGGTATGCGCAGAAGGTGGCTGAACTGTCACGGACAATGGCTAAAGCGGCCAAGCTGGATGCATACGAGATCGAACAAATCTACTTTGCCGGATTGCTTCACGAACTGGGTAAGCTGAGTTTGTCAGATGCGCTGCTAGAGCGGCCCGTGTTCAGCTTGAGCGCTGAAGAGCGGAAAAAATACCAGCGCCACCCCGTCAATGGCCAAACAGCGTTGATGGCTGTAGAGGAACTACAGCATACCGCCGCGCTGATCGGCGCGCATGAAGAGTATTATGACGGCACAGGTTTTCCAAACGGTTTGAAGGCTGAGGTGATTCCTATCGGTGCTCGTATCGTCTCGATTGCCAAAGATTACTACGGTTATAAAACCGGCAAGCTGCTGTCCCATACAGTGCCGACGAAGGTTGCCCTTGAGCGCATTCAGCAATATGCCAATAAGCAGTACGACCCTGCGCTGGTGGAGATGTTAACAGCTCTGGTGGAGCGGCGGCTGGATGCGGATGATGGTCATAATGAATCTAAGCTACGTTCTGAGAAATTGGAACCGGGTATGACCCTGACGCGCAACCTTTACAATAACACCGATATGTTGCTGCTGACGAAAGGACGGGTGCTGAGTGAGGTGCTGATTCGCAAGCTGAATATGCTTGAAAGACACGAAGGGGTCCCTTTCCTCATCTACGTGCAGGAGGTTGACGCGCAATGAAACGGGTCATGATTGTTGATGATGAGCAGGGGTGCTTAGTGCGCTTAAACGCTCATTACGTCGGGAAGGTTGGTCGTTGCTGGCGTTTGATGATCCGGTAGCGGCGCTTAATCTTGCCGCTACCGAAACGATTAACTTGGTCATCTGCGATTACCGGATGCCGAAAATGAATGGTGTGGCTTTTCTTAAAGAGATGCGGGCGATCCAGCCAGATGCATTTCGTATTCTGCTTAGCGGTCAGGCCGATCCCTCCTGGGATTTGTCGCTTTATCCCTTTTAATGCGTAAGTAGACCGGTATAATGCGCGCTCTTTCGCAAAGAGCACATTGGGTGTATCCGCATCATTCCTGGTTTCAATGTGTCGACTTTGTCTGCATGATTTTTCTGGGTTGTTCTGTGGTTCATCGATCTGCTTCTATTTTCTTGGTGTTATTTCTTATCGTCTGAAGGTTAGCTGTGGTTGTTTTTAAGATCTTTAGCAAGGTTAGTGGTCAGTATTATGTGGGTTCCTGTCGTAGTGATATCGATGAGCGCTGGGAACTTTATCTTCGAGCCGCCGAGGCGGGGCTAGAGTTTCCGCTCTATAAAGAGATTCGTGAGCACGGGGAGGGGCAGTTTACAATCGATGAGCTTGATTTTGCCGATGACATCGCTGAGCTAAAAGAGATGGAGTTGCTGCATACAATCGAGCTATCTGCGCGCTCCCTACGCAGCTACAAATTTGGTCTTACCGATGCGGTGGTAAAGCGGATCAGACAAGTGGAGCATGAGCGGGCCTGGATGAAAGATCTGCCCGAAGAGCCTGTTCGCACTAAGGTGACACCCCCGCTTGTCGTTAAGCGCGGAGCTAAAAACGCAGTTGCTCAGTCAGTTGCCCCCGCCGTCACCGATGTAGTCAAAAGTAGCGCTCATAAAATCGTTCAAGACAGGTCTAAAAAAGATCAGCCAGTGGCTGTGCCGTCTAAGCCAAAATCCTTGGCTGCCAAGTTCCTTGCCCCGTCCGTTACGGTTGCAGAAAGGAGTTCGGATAGGATTGAAAAGCAGGCCTCCGCCTCGCGAGCGGTGCCTGGAGTGCCTGGACAAATTAAAACCAAGCCTACGGAAACGGCCCCGGCGGATGCGTCGGCAGAGTTGGATAAGGCGATGTTTGCCGAGGGGATCGGCTTGTTAGTTCGAGCCGTGGCGAGTGTCGAGCAGTTTAGTCGCTACCAACAGCAGGCAAAGGATGAAGCACTGTCGCAGGCTAGAGCTTTGGCTGAATCGGAGCGTGCATTGCAGCAGTTGCAGCTGCTCCAGGATGAGGCTGCGATTAAAGCGCAGTCGGCGCTTGAGGCCGTTGCCGCAGTAGAGGCAGCGAGCCGCGCACTAATAGATGCGCAACGTCAAGCCCGTGAGCGTTCGACTGCTACGTTGGCGGCGATTGAAAAGCGTGGGGAGATGCCCGAACAGGCGGCGCAACTGCAACAAGAGTTCAGTCGTTTGTTGATGCGGATTAAAATGGGTGCGTCTTCCCGTCCGGTGTCTGCTTCTACCTCGAATCCGACCGCCAATCCAGTAGCCTCTGCAGCCGTATCAGCCCACCCCGCGTTGGAAGCTAAGCGACAGGGGTTAGCCGCAGTCGCTGAGCAGCCTCAGGAAGTAAGTCATGTCGGTTCAGTTAAGAGCCTGGCGTTTACCGCTGTGCCGGTCGAGCCTAAGCAGGCACCCACCTTAACTCCCGTTGTGCTGGAAAACGCGCTGGGTGAGGAGCAGAAGCATAGAGTCAAAGCCCAAGAGGCTGGGATGGTTAATCAGCTTAAACAATTGGGGAATATGCTGGTCAAAGATCAGTTGGCGAGTGCCGACAGTGCGGCGTTACTGGCTGAAGCAGATGATCAAGGCGCTCAAGTGAGTCCATTAAATATTAAATCTCCTGCTAGGGCTTGGATCGCAACCTCAGCGGATGATGTGGAATCTGCGCTGGTACTGGTGAACAAATCAAAACCGACAACGGTCGTGCATCGGCGTCCTAAAGCGTCTAAAGCAGTTCCTAGTGGTGCTTCTGCTGCCATCGGCCGTAAAACTCTGAGTATAAAATCTCGTTAAAGCCCCCGTTTTAAGCTACAGGTAACAGCTTCTGGGCCAAAGACCCAGGGCTGCCCTGTTGTCGGGCGACGATGCCAATGGCCAGTCCTAGTAAGGTAATGCCACTGATTTTATCGATGGTTGCGGTTTTCTTTTGTAACCATTCAAGGTCGCCAGAATGGGACAACAGCAGAGTCAGGATGCAAGCAGTGACAGAGAACTTAGAGTGAGTGTCATAGGTACAGAGTCATTGATTTTTTAGCACCCCAGAGTAGCCGTTTAAATGACAAGCAGCATGAAGAAGCGAAATTATCAGTCTACGTGGACAGGCGGACCAATTTTTTAACGGGCTAGGCGATACTGGTGGCGCTGTCTGAGCGCGCGCTGATAGTTATATATTTTGTTAAGTGTTTGATGTTATTTGTTTTGTTGTTTTTTTGAAGACGCTTTGTTTTTTTTCAGATTGAGAATCTGAATTTTTTTAGGGATAAAACGCATTGATTGAACAAATGGTGAGCAATATGGAGCCGTTTGGCTTTATAATGGTCAACTCTAATCTAGATGCTGAACGAAAGTCCCTCACTCAGCTACAAGTAGCATACTCAAGTAGGTATCACGTCCACACATGTCTCAATTGAAATTATCCTCAATCAAAAACACACAAGGCTCGACCGTTGAACTAGAAAAAGCACTCGATCAGATCACAGAGCTGAATCGTCTGTTGTCTGCAGAGAAGCAAGCTTCTAAGTCACTAGCGCTGAAACTTAGCGAAGCACGCATTAGCAGCGATGAGCGCTTGGCCTCAGAAAACGAAGAACTGTATCGCGAAATTGATAAACTGAAGACTGCCCAGCAGATTCTACGGCTCGAAGGAGTGGTTGGACAGGATGTCAAAGCGCGTAAGTTGGCAGATCAGCTGAAAGAGCGCTCGATAGAGCTTTCAGAGACAAAGAAAGCCCTTAAAGAGTTCCAGGCCTTCGATCCGGAGCGGCAGAAACGCCAGCTGGCAGATCAGAAAAAACGCATTGCTGAGCAAACTACGTTATCTAAAGATCTGAACACCAAGCTTAAAGCGACCAAGCGTGAAGTGTCTGAGCTTAAAAGAGAGGTTGCTGAGCTTAAAAAGCAACTTCCTGCCGATCAGGCTGAGCCAGAGACTGAAACTGCGTCCGAAGAGGTGTAATTTCTCTGCTTGCAGCTAACGGGTGATAGATCCTATCACCCGTTAGCTGCGGCCGTTATCCTTCCTTTATTCAGATGTGCACTGTTCAGATTCCTTTGCGAGTGGGGTTTGGCTCAGTCGCTAGCGGCTGCTTCGGCTTGGCTGCACTGTCCAAACACTATCCCAGCGCCCCGCATTGACGGAGCTTGGCGACCTCCTGGCTGTCGTAGCCATGGGCTGTCAGTATCTCCTCAGTATGAGCACCCAAGGCTACCCCTATGTGCGGGTAACGCGGCTGGTAGTCCGAGAATTTTATCGGCGAGCCTATCTGCGGTTGAACGCTGCCATCAGGAGTAGCAACCTTGACCACCATCTCACGTGCTTGTAGCTGTGGGTGCGAAGCGGCTTCTGAAATACGGAGTACCGGTTCTACGCAGGCTTCAACCTTGGCAAATACTTGCTGCCAGTGGGCAAAGTTATGTTCTTTAAAGGTGTCGGTGAGGACCTTTTTGAGGCGCTGTTGATCTTCGGTATTTTCGCTCATGCCCAGAGGGGCTAATTCCGGTTGGCCTATCGCCTCGCACAGGCGCAGCATGAATTGTGGTTCAAGGCTGCCGACAGAAAAATAACGGCCGTCCCGAGTGGGGTAGTAATCGTAAAATGATCCGCCGTTAAGGAGCATTTCATCGGCTTGAGGGTCGACCTTTCCTGCCAGTGCGCAGGCTCCCGCCATACCATTTAATGCAAAGGCTGCATCGGTCATGCTGATATCGATCCGTTGCCCTTTGCCACTCTGTTGGCGTGCAATCACTGCTGCGAGAATGCCGGTGACTGCATGCAATGATCCGCCTGCGATGTCGGCAACTTGAATCCCGAGCGGTAACGGACCTTGATTTTTGCGTCCGGTATAGCTTGAGACGCCGGCGATAGCCAAGTAGTTGAGATCATGCCCGGGACGGTTGGCGTAAGGTCCGGTCTGGCCAAACCCGGTGATGGAACAGTAGATCAGCCGTGGATTGATCGCGCTTAGACTGTCGTAACCTACACCAAGCCGATCCATCACCCCGGGGCGAAACTGCTCGACCAAAATGTCACAATCGGCAATAAGGCGCTTAACAACCTCAACCGCTTGAGGCTTCTTCAAATCGAGGCCTATGGAGCGCTTGGAACGGTTCAGATAGCAGTGGTTATAGGAGGTTCCAGTGGCATCCAGCGGCGGCATGGTGCGGGTTAGCTCGGGCCGCCCCGGTGCTTCAACCCGTATGACCTCCGCACCCATGTCGGCCAGCATCAGGGTGGCGTAAGGACCAGGCAGGAGCGTAGAGAAATCGAGAATTTTCAGCGACTGTAATGGCATAGTGACGTCCTGAGTGGGTTGATAGGCAGGTTAGGTGTTTCTATTCAGCGTCTCATTCCACAGCCAGGCAGCCCCGCGAACGCCGCTGGCATCACCATGCAGGGCCGGTTTCAGTTGGGTATTAACCCGGTCTGAGAATACGTAGCTGCCCCAGCGCACAGGGATCTCCGTGTAGAGGGCGCGGATGTTCGAGAGTCCGCCGCCCAGGACAATCACTTCGGGATCGAGTAGATTGATGACGCTGGCCAGGCTTCGGGCCAGCCGGTCGCAGTATTGTTCGAAGGCTTGCCGTGAATAGGGGGCTGCGGCGTCGAGCTGCTGCATGATCTGCTCAACCCTGATCGGCGGCTGCTGGGTTAATAGGGCATGTTGTCGGCTGAACCCAGGGCCTGAAAGATAGGTCTCGATGCAGCCTGATTTGCCGCAATAGCAGGGAAAATCTTGATCTTGCGCAGGGTCTGACCAGGGCAGTGGATTGTGCCCCCATTCGCCTGCGATACCGTTAGGGCCGGATAGCAGTCGATTGTGTATCACGATCCCGCCACCCACTCCGGTGCCGAGAATAACACCGAATACGCTGCAGGCGCCTTTAGCTGCACCATCGTAGGCTTCAGAGAGAGCGAAGCAGTCAGCATCGTTGGCGAGTCGTATCGGGCGTTGCAGCGACCGCTCTAGGTCGCTGTCCAGCTTTTGGCCGATCAGACAGGTTGAGTTGGCATTTTTAATCAGTCCTGTATCGGTTGACAGGGTGCCGGGGATACAGATACCGACAGTCGCAGTCTGCCCCAATTGGGATTCCGCGTCGTGTACGAGCTCAGTGATCGCCGTGAGAGTCGCCTGATAATCGCCCTGGGGGGTTGTGATGCGCTGGCTCCAGCAGTCTTTGCCGTTATGATCCAGGGCTAGGATTTCGATCTTGCTGCCACCGAGATCAACACCGATCCTCATCATTACTTTACCCTAAGCACTTTATGGCTGTTGGTACCGGACTCGGGTGCGTACTCATCACCGTGGGTGAGGATGACGATATCTCCCGCATCCAGGGAGTGTTTTTGTTTCAGCAGTTCGATGGCCTGTTCGGCTACCTTGGCAATATCACCTTGCCAGTGCTCGAATCGAACCGGTTTAACCCCACGGTAGAGGCTGACTCGGTTGAGGGTGTCGGGATTGCTTGAGAGAGCAAAGATGGGTAATCCTGAACTGATACGTGACAGCAGTAGCGGCGTTTTGCCTGACTCGGTCAGGCTGATAATAGCCTTGACCCCCTGCAGGTGGTTTGCTGCGTACATGGTCGCCATCGCAACAGCCTCAGTAATATCGGTAAAGGTCTTATCCAGCCGGTGCTTGGAGACATTGACGCTGGGGTGCTTCTCAGCACCGCGACAGACTTCGGCCATCGAGCGGACCGTTTCAACCGGGAATGCTCCCGCCGCTGTCTCACCTGATAGCATCACCGCATCGGTACCGTCCAGTACCGCATTGGCAACGTCCATCACCTCGGCCCGGGTAGGCATGGGGCTGAAGATCATCGACTCCATCATCTGAGTGGCAGTAATCACCACACGGTTTAACTGGCGGGCGCGACGAATCAGGCTTTTTTGTACCCCGACCAGTTCCGCATCGCCAATCTCGACCCCCAGATCGCCACGCGCCACCATCACCACGTCAGAGGCCAGGATGATCTCATCCATCGCCTTGGGGCTAGCGACGCATTCTGCGCGCTCAACCTTGGCAACGATCCGGGTCTTTAGGCCGGCGGCTAGCGCCAGCTCACGGGCGAACTGAATATCGGCACCGTTCCGAGGAAAGGAGACCGCTAGGTAGTCGACGCCTATCTGCGCGGCGGTGAGGATATCGGCCTTGTCTTTGTCGGTCAGTGCTGCTGCAGAGAGTCCGCCGCCCTGTTTGTTGATCCCCTTGTTATTGGAAAGCACGCCGCCGACGGTTACCCGGGTTCTGATCTGGCTGCCTTGAATCGTCTCGACCTGAAGCTGGATTCGGCCGTCATCCAGCAGTAACAGGTCGTCAGGTTGCAGGTCTTGCGGCAGTGCTTTGTAATCCAGCCCCACTGCAGTTGAGTCACCCTGACCAGCTGCCAGTGCGCTGTCGAGAATAAATCGATCACCGACGGCTAGGCTGATCTTGCCGGCTTTAAACGTGGAGATGCGGATCTTCGGCCCCTGGAGGTCGCCCAGAATAGCAACCTGAGTATCGAGGCGCAGGGCAATTTCACGTACTTTGCGGGCACGCTCGATGTGATCTTCGGTTTTGCCGTGCGAGAAGTTGAGACGGACGACGTTGGCACCTGCCTGAATGATGCGCTCAAGGTTGTTGTCTTTATCGGTAGCAGGGCCGAGCGTGGTGACGATCTTGGTGCGACGGAACATACAGCGAACTCTAATTAGGGCTGGGATAGGCTCTAAGTCTACGCCGTTCACTGTGAAATTATTAGTGTTTGGTTAGTGTCGATTGGATAGTGCGAATGGGCGTAAGCGGACGATCTTAGAGGGCAAAGATTAACACCAGAGGGATGATCAGTAACGCGCCTATATTGCCCAGCAGGACGATGGATGCGACCTGGTGCGGTTCCTGTTGATAGCGTTCGGCCATCATGTAGTTGAGTACGGCAGGAGGCAGGGCGCCGAACACCAGCAAAATAGCAAATTGCTGCTCGGACAGTGCAAGCCAGGGTTGCAGTGCCAGGACGATTAAGACGCCAGACAAAGGACACAAAATGGCCCCCAGAACGCCCTGGTGCCAACTTTTGAGGCCGACTTCGACAATCCGAATTCCGAGGGTGAAGAGCATTAACGGAATCGATATCTGCCCCAGCATCTGCACCGGCAACTCAACCGCTTTGGGCAGGACAAAATCACTCGCACTCCAGCCAATCCCGGCGATGGTGGCCAGAATCATCGGCATCTTCAGCAGTTGCAGCAGCTTGGTACGGCGATTGAGCATCAACGCACCGACACTCATATGCAGGGTGTTTTCAACGATAAACAGGATCACCGCAGCGGGCAGCGCCTGTTCGCCAAAAGCCAGCACAATCAGCGGGATTCCCATGTTGCCAGAGTTGTTGAACATCATCGGCGGGAGAAAGGTTTTGACGTTGATGTTGAGCAGCCTTACCAGTGGGTAGAGCAGCAATCCAGAGCCTAAAACCACAGCAACCGCGCCTAGCGCCAGTTGCTGATACTCAACCAGTGGAAAGGTCTGGGTGGCCATCGAGTGAAAAATAAGCGCCGGAATGAACAGGTCCATGTTGGCGCGATTGGCGAATTCTATATCGGGACGGTGGCGGCGACCATAGAAATAGCCGCATAACACGATCACGAACAGCGGAAAGACAGTGAGAAAGATACGCTCGGCGAGTGCTAGAGTTGTCTCTGTCATTCCGCGGTGATTTCCTCGACAGGCTGGTTAATCAGTGCTTTGGTTTTACCCGGGTAGGAACAACCATCACCGGACGCTCTGAATATTTGATAACCGCACGGGTAGTGCTGCTGGAGCGGCCTAAGCTGTTATGCGAGCCCATCATGATCAGGTCAGCGTTGATGGCATTGGCGATATCAACAATCTCATCAGAACGGTTGCCTTCGCCAACCAGTTGCTCGATATCCAGCCCAGAGAGATCTTCAATCTTCTCCATCTCATCTTCGTAAAACTTGATCACCCGCTCTTTCATGTTGGCTTTGATTTTATCCAGGCCTTCGTCATGCATGGTCTTGATAAGGTCTTGGGGTAGGTAGTTCTGGATCAGTGCCTTGCCGGTTTCACCAATGGGCTCAACCACATGCAGCATGACGATTTTGGCCTTATAAGTCTTGGCAACTTGGATTGCCTGGCGAAAAACGGGTCGGCTGTGCTTACCCATCGAGGTGGCGTAGAGGATAGTTTTGATAGTGGGAAGGGACATGGTGGTGCTCCTAAAGCTTGATGCTAATAAAAATAGTTAATTCAATTTAAGTGACACCTTGGACGTGAAAAACTGCCGCGAAGCACATCACCTGAACAAAGTTTTTAGCAGAGCCGCCGGATCGAGTTGTTGTCGCAAACGTAAGGCAAGGACGTTTTGGGCGATTATTCTATCTTTACTCTGCGTGTAGGACAATCTGTTGGATCAAGCCGATGTTTGCCCTGCTCTTGGCTGCGAACAGCGCTCAACCAAGTAGACTATGGATTTATACTCTATGCCACTATGGTCTGACAAACCAATTTCGCAGGTGCGGCTGGTGGAGAAACCTTCATGGCAATTATCTGGCAACGAATCTTTCAAGGTGCGTAGCGCCGAAGCGTTCAGTTCCGGGGTAGAAAACCCCTTGTCACCGGCAAAACCACAACAGGTTATCTGGTCGGGGATGATCACCTCTTGGGCGCAGGCCTTGGCGAGGCTGACTAAGTTATCAGCCAGTCCCATGCGTGAACTGCTGCAGGTAATGTGTAGGGCGATGGGATCCACTACCGGGGTGATCTGCAGCTGCTCGAGCACAAACTTGTGGATAAATTCTACCGGCTCGAAGATCTGTAATTGGGTACTGACCGATTCCTGCATCCGCAGGGTGCAGGGGCTGGTATCCGAGTAGATCGGATACTCGCCGTTATTCGACGCTTTTAGCAGTGCAGCTTCGGTTTGTTGCGCTTTGCTTTCAGCTGCAGCAAACATCCCTTTGCTTTGGAACGGCATGCCGCAGCAGAGATCGTCCAAGTCATCGGGGTAGATTACCTCAAATCCGGCCTTGTTCAGCAGTGCAACTGTGACCTCTACGAGCGATTTTTTCTCGCTGCTGCCGCGCTGCAGGCCCATGGTACGACTGGCGCAACTGGGCAGATAAACCACTTTGCGCTCGCTTTTAAAGCTTGATGCGCGATGATCCGGGAGTGGTTTGATCTTGGCTGCAGCCGTCGGCATCGAGGGTGTCCATTGCTGTACGATACCGCCGGATATCTTTCGGGCGGCGCCCGTGACCGCGCTCATCGCTCGCGTACCGATCAGCCCATGGCTGATATCGGCGAGCTTGAATACCGTCCGACTGACACTACTGACGCCGGCAAAATGGTCGGCTAGCCACTGCGCCTTGCCGGCATGCTTGGCGTTGGCCTCGCTACGCATCGCACGGGTCAGGTCGCCGGTGTTGATGCCGACGGGGCAGGCTATGGAGCAGAGACCACAGGCAGCGCAGGTATCGAGCCCCTGGTAGGCGTAATCGGTGCGCATTCGTTCGAGCCGTTCTGGATCTTCGCCGCAGTCCTCGAGACGGGCGATCTCACGTCGAATAACGATCCGTTGGCGCGGGGTCAGGGTCATGTCACGCGACGGGCAACTGGGTTCGCAGAAACCGCACTCGATGCATTTATCGATCAGCGGATCGGCAGGCGGCAAGGGTTTCAGGTTTTGCAGATGGACCTGTCTGTCCCTATTGAGCAACACCCCCGGATTGATCAGGTTCTCAGGATCGAACAGTCGCTTGATCTGCCACATCAGCGCGTAGGCCTCTGGGCCCCACTCCTGTTCGACGTAGGGGGCCATGTTGCGACCGGTGCCATGTTCGGCTTTTAGCGAGCCGTCATACTTGCCGACGACCAGGTCTGCCACTCTATCCATCAGGTTTTCGTAGCGGTCGATCTCGGCTTGGTTGTCGAACGCTTGGGTGAATACGAAATGCAGGTTGCCTTCCAGCGCATGGCCAAAAATCAACGCCTCGGTGTAACCCAGGTCGTTAAAGATGAGATGTAGGTCGTGCACCGCCTCGGCTAGTTGCTCGACCGGGAAGGCCACATCTTCGATGATCACCGTCGTGCCGGTCTTGCGGACCGCGCCGACAGCGGGGAAGAGCCCCTTGCGGATTGCCCAAAACTGGTTGTATTGGCTTGGATCGTCGGTAAAGTTGAACGGCTGTAGGGTTTTAAACTGTTCCAGCGTGGAGCTGATCGCGGCAACCTTATTGTGCATCTCTTGCTTGGAGGCGCCTCGGGTCTCGACCAGCAATGAGGCGGTGTGCTCGCCCAACTCCTTGATGAAATCGGGCATCCCGGGTTTGTTTTCAACCGAGCGCAAGCCTGCACGATCGATCAGTTCTACCGCCGATACCGGGGTCTTTTTTAGTGCGGCGACCGCACGGCAGGTAGTCTCGACATCCGGAAAGAAGATCATCGCCGAGGCTTTGTATGGGTCTTCCGCAACGGTGCGGTAGGTGATCTCGGAGATAAAGCCCAGGGTCCCTTCGGAGCCGATCATCAGATGCTGCAGGGTTTCAAAGGGGTCGTCAAAATCGACCAGCGAGTTAAGCGCGTAGCCGGTGGTGTTCTTGAGTCGATACTTGTGCCGGATACGGTCAGCCAGCGGCTTGTTGGCCTGGGTTTGTTCGGCCAGTAGTCGAAGCTGCTCGAGCAGCTCCGCATGGCTGGACTGGAAGGCTGCACGGCTGGCGGGATCGGCGGTGTTCAGTGCGGTGCCATCGGCCAGAATTAGCTGCATGCTGTCGAGGGTGCGGTAGCTGTTCTGCGCCGTTCCGCAGCACATGCCGCTGGCGTTGTTAGCCGCAATCCCGCCGATCATGGCGGCATTGATCGACGCCGGATCAGGACCGATTTTTTTGTTGAATGGGGCCAGATATTTATTCGCGTGACCGCCGATCACGCCAGGCTGGAGGCTGATTCGCGACGCGTCAGGTTCAATCTTGTAACCCTTCCAGCCATCGCCGAGTTGGATCAGCACCGAGTCGGTGATCGCTTGCCCAGAAAGGCTGGTGCCGGCTGCGCGGAAGGTGATCGGTATCTTGGCCGGGCGGGCTAAACGGAGGATTTTTGCGACCTCATCCGGAGTTTCAACCCGGATCACAATTTGTGGAATTAAGCGGTAGAAGCTGGCATCGGTGCCGTAGGCCAGCGTGCGCAACGGGTCGCTGATCAGGCGGGCTTTAGGAATGAAATCGGCGACCTGGTTATGAAATTGCTGATAGTTTGGTTTCATTTTGACTTCCTGCAGGGGTGGCCGAGGTGTCAACGCTAATACTTGTTGGGTGTATCAGCGTCCGCCTTGCATAGGTGGTTGTTCGTCTTCGTTTGCAGCATGCAGCCTGGTTGCATGCTGCCGTGCAGCGGGAAAACTTAGAGCTGTTAGCCGTAGGCGACAGCCGGTAGCCAGATCACCAGCTGCGGCCAGAGCACCAGGA
>CAXBEA010000050.1:0-29496 GCA_963974645.1 uncultured Neptunomonas sp.
ATCGGAACAGCGCCAGTCACGGCGCTACGCGCCATGCCTGGCGCACCACAAAAAACGATGGGAGCCGAAGCCCCCATCGTTACATCCTATCGATTAAACCGATAAATTACTGTCTGACCTTACCCACAAGCGCAGCTTCCACCCGACGGTTGGCGAGACGCCCTTCGGCACTGCTGTTGTCGCCGACCGGCATCGCTTCACCGTACCCTACCGCCGAGATCTGGCTCGGAGCAACACCGTACTGACTAATCAGACGCTTGGCCACCGCGTCTGCCCGACGCTGCGACAGGTCTTTATTGTAGCCGGCGGAACCTGTCGAGTCGGTATACCCTTTGATAACAACGGTTGATTTCGGATCAGCGGCCAGCACATAAGCTAGCGCCTTCATCTGCGTCTCGTAGGCGGAGGTTACCTCATCGGAATTGCTGGGAAACTGAACCTCAAGCTTCATAGAAACTTCTTTGTATTCAACAACCTCACAACCCTTAGAATCAACTTTCTTACCCTTAGCTGTGCCAGGGCACTTGTCATTCACATCGGTGATACCGTCGCCGTCACTGTCCATCGGACAGCCGCGCATATCAACAGCGGTTCCCGCAGGGGTAAATTTACAGGCATCCCTGCTATCCGGCACGCCATCGCCATCGCCATCGACAGGAGCCATAACCACAGGCATAGGCGCTGCCTTCTTTATAATGTCGCACCCCTCAATCTGCGAACCCTCAGTCCAATTAGAGGTCCTGACACAGGAGCCAGAACTATCTTTGACGTAGACGCCCGAGGTGTCATGCCAATACGCACAGTGCTCCTCATCCTCGCCGCAGGAGCCATGAGCAAAAACGGTCATAGGCAGCGCCCAAAGCGAAGAAGCTGCGGCAATAACTAAAACTTTTTTCATTCTATTCTCCTTAGATCGGCAAGGTGGCTATGCTCAGCAATTAGCCCCTATCCGTAAATTCTGCCAAAAACAGCATTACGCTAAACGACACAGCATGTAATAGCTTCTTATTCGAATTATTAAGTTAGCGTAACCTGATTTATAGCTCTAGTCTCAATGCTTTACCAGTATAGGTCAGTAAAAAAGCAGAGTCAGTAGCTGACAAAAATCATTCTATAGCACTGCAAACTAGATAAGCAACTAGGAATTAGCGCAGCCCTAATACGTCTTGCATATCAAACAAACCGCTAGGATGCGCGCTGAGCCAACCAGCGGCACGCACCGCCCCCTTGGCAAAGGTCATCCGGGAACTGGCTTTATGGGTAATTTCGACCCGCTCGCCTTCGGTGGCGAACAAAACCGTATGATCACCGACTATATCGCCGGCACGCACCGTAGCAAAACCGATCTCCTTGGCAGGCCGCGCACCGGTATAACCTTCCCGGCCATAGACCGCGCACTCGGCCAGATCACGCCCTAGAGCTTCGGCTACCACCTCGCCTAAATGCAATGCGGTGCCCGAAGGGGAATCGACTTTGTGGCGATGATGTGCTTCGATCACCTCGATGTCGTAATCCTCTGCAAGCACTCTGGATGCCAGCTCCAACAACTTAAAACAAAGGTTAACGCCAACACTCATATTGGGCGCAAACACCACAGGAATGGCTTTCGCAGCCTCTGTTATCAGCGCCTTTTGCGCCTCATTAAAGCCGGTGGTACCTATAACTATCGCCTTGCCGTGCTGACGGCAAAACGCTAGATTAGCCAGGGTCAATTCGACGCTAGTGAAGTCGATCAGCAGGTCGAAATCATCGACCACCTCAGCCAAACCACCAACAGCTACCACGCCCAGCTTGCCAGCACCGACCAGTTCGCCGATATCGCTGCCAATCAGCGAGCTATTCGGATTGATAATCGCCGCACCTAAAGTTGCCTCTGGTGCATCCAGCACTGCCTGCACAAGGCTCTTACCCATACGACCGGCCGCACCGGTGATCGCTATACGCGTCATATTTATCACCTCTAAATAGATTTTTCGACATTATACAGAGAACCGCAGGGATGCAGGGGTTTGGCTAGGGATACTATGATCAAGTCTGTTTTTGCTCAAACAGTAGTGGATAACTGATTGCATCATATGCACATAGACTTTCGATTTGAGCGTAATCAGATGCTCCCTAGCGACCAAAAGTATAAGCGGTGCCGTCAAAAACACGCTGCGGCATAAAAACCAAATCCAAATGATCAAAAAACACCAAAAGGGCTATGACATATATCAAAAACAAAGCCCTTGCCCGATAAAAATACCGTTCGAAACACAATCTCTGTGGGATTCAAAAAATACTTGCATAAAACCCATACAGCCTGTTTAATACGCGCCACGTCAGAGATGACGATGCAGATGTGGCGGAATTGGTAGACGCGCTAGCTTCAGGTGCTAGTGTACGTATGTACGTGGGAGTTCGAGTCTCCCCATCTGCACCAATTATTTAATACCCTCTCGATACCTTCCAGAGCAACAAAACTCTCCTTATAGTTAGTAGTCGCCCAACCACTGATTACCCCTATTTCAGAGCCTTTTTATCTATAGCCATAAGCTCGCAGCGGCTGAATTTTAATCCCAGCGCTAGCCGAACAGGGTGTTTAAGTTATAACATAACGCTCTTTCCCAGTGGCGTGCCGTTCCTATGCCTACCTCTTCCGATCTGTCTAGCGCTTTTAGTGTCGCCCACGATCACCACCAGTGTATTAATCAGGCCCTGGCTATGGCCGCGCAACTGTGTAAACAACGCAATGCCCGGCTAACCCCGGTTCGGCAACGGGTACTTGAACTGATCTGGCAAAGCCACAAGCCGCTGGGCGCCTATCAGATTCTCGAACGGCTAGCCCAAGAGGGGTTCAATTCAGCCCCTCCAACGGTCTATCGAGCCCTCGAGTTTTTACTCGAGCAGGGGCTGGCACATCGCATCACGTCGCTTAATGCGTTCATCGGCTGCTGCCATCCCGAGCATCGACACCCGAGTTATTTTTTGATCTGCCGAGGCTGCGGCAGCGCTCAAGAGTTGCCGCAAGAAACCCTGAGCGCGCACCTTAACGACATCGCCGCGGCTGAGCGCTTTCAGCTCGAAGCTCAGATTGTTGAGCTCTCCGGGCTTTGCCCTGGCTGCCAGCCAGCGCAGGACGACGACTTATGAGCCCATTAATCGAAACCCAGCAGCTCAATCTGGCGCTGGGTGGGCGAACGATTCTAAGCAATATCAGCCTGCAGCTTAACGCGGGAGAGATCGTTACCCTGATTGGCCCTAACGGCTCAGGAAAATCGACCCTGGTACGCTTGCTGCTCGGCCTGATCGAACCTGACAGTGGTCAGATCAGTCGTCAGCCCCGGTTGCGCATTGGCTATATGCCACAAAAGCTACATATCGATGCCACCCTGCCGCTAAGCGTCAAGCGTTTTTTACAGCTCGCAGGCCGTTACTCGGATGCTGAGCTACGCCAGGCACTGCTGCAGGTTCGCGCCGATCACCTGCTAACCAGCCCGATGCAGCAGCTCTCGGGGGGCGAGACTCAGCGCGTGCTGCTCGCGAGGGCGCTGTTGCGCCGACCGCAACTGCTGATCCTTGATGAGCCGGTGCAAGGGGTCGATGTGAACGGTCAGATCGAACTCTATGCTCTGATTGCTGAGCTACGTCAGCGCTTCGATTGCGGCGTACTAATGGTCTCCCATGATCTGCATCTGGTGATGGCCCGCACCGATACGGTGATCTGCCTGAACCAGCATATCTGCTGTTCCGGGCATCCGGAGCAGGTCAGCAACGATCCCTCCTATATAGCCCTGTTTGGCAACAAGGGCGCCGACAACCTGGCGCTCTACAATCACCACCATAATCACCGTCACGATGATCACGGTAATGTGATCAGCGATCATCCGCATGCGCCCCAAGACGATTGCTGTGGAGGCCACCACTGATGGCAGACTTTCTGATCCGGGCACTGCTCGGCGGCGTGGGTGTTGCGATTATCGCAGGCCCCCTGGGTGCCTTTGTGGTGTGGCGGCGGATGGCCTACTTTGGTGACACCCTGGCCCACGCGGCGCTGCTGGGTATTTCGCTGGGAATCCTCGCTGATATCGACCTTAATTTAGCGGTAATTGTCTGCTGTGTGCTGCTCTCGCTGTTGCTGGTCTCACTGCAGCGGCGGCGGATCATCGCCACCGATACCCTGCTCGGGATCATGGCGCATAGCACCCTCTCTCTGGGACTGGTAACGCTCAGCTTTCTGCCCGAAGTGCGGGTTGATCTGATGGGGTATCTGTTCGGCGATCTGCTGGCGGTCAGCCAGAACGATCTGCTGTGGATCTACGGCGGTGGAGTTTTGGTATTGGGATTGTTGATCAAGCTCTGGAATCCACTGCTGGCAATCACCATCGACGAGGAACTGGCGCAGGTCGAAGGCGTACCGGTAGCGCAGGTTCGGCTGGCGCTGATGCTGCTGGTTGGAATCGTCATTGCGGTGGCGATGAAGATTATCGGGGTGCTGTTGATCACCTCGCTACTGATCATCCCCGCTGCCGCATCCCGGCGTCTCTCGGACACACCCGAGAAGATGGCGGTCATGGCCAGCCTGATCGGGGTGATTTCGGTCTGCCTAGGTCTAGGCGCCTCCTACCAGTGGGATACCCCCGCAGGCCCTTCGGTTGTGGTCTGCGCCGCAGTGATGTTTCTGCTGATTCAGAGTCTACCTATCCAGCGGCTGGGGATCAGGCGCTAGGCAGAATCGGCGTCGATCTATCGGCACCCTAACAGTACAGGATAAGAAATTAGGAATTAGGCGCTGGAGGTGCTGGCTGACCTCGGCCTAAACGCTGCAGCGCCAACCCGGTCAAGATCAATCCCAGCCCCGCCAGGGTCGAATCCAGAATCTCTTCTCCCAGCACCGTACTGATCAGCAGCAGCGATAGCAGCGGCGCGATGAAAATCAGATTCGCGATCCGGGCCGTGCTCAGGGTCAGCTTCATCGCCAACAGCCAGAAAACAAAACTCAGCCCCATCTCAAACAGACCTATATAACCCGCGCCCCAGAGACCGCGTAGATCCCAGTGCTGCAACTCATCCGTCAACGCGCAATAGCCGACGAGCAGCAGGATAGCAACGCTGAGGTTCATAAACAGGCTGGCGACAGGTTCACGACTATCTCGGGCATTATATATCCAGTACAGCGCCCAGATCAGGGTACTCGCCAGCGCCAGCAACACCCCGCTGAGGCTGTCAAACTGCAGCGCCAGCAGCTCGCCACGAGTCGCGATCACCAGCACCCCGCTGTAACAGACCAGCGCCGCCAAGACTTCTGCCAACCGCAACCGGTGCCCGAGTAACGGCACCGCTAGCAGTGTCAAGGTCAACGCCCAGGTGTAGTTAAGCGCCTGGGCTTCCTGCGCCGGAAGCCGGTCATAGGCATGAAACAGCAACAGATAATAGAGCGTCGGATTGAGTGCCCCCAGCAGTAGCGAGGCCCGTCCATGGGCCCGAAACAGCCCCAGGGTGCGGCGCAGCTGGCCGCGTTTTAGCAGCAACCCGCCTAGAAATATCCAGGAAACGAGACTGGCGCTAAGCACCAGTTGGGCTGGGCTAAAATATTCCAGACTGAGCTTGAAGGCGGTGGCCACCGTCGACCAGCAGAGCACCGCACTTAGACCAAAGAGGTCAGCCCGACGCTGTTGCGCCACCAGATCGGTATTCATTGATGTTGCGGATGTCGATGACAATCCAGCAGATGATCATTGACCATCCCGGTGGCCTGCATAAAGGCATAACAGATGGTCGGGCCGACGAAGCGGAAACCGCGCTTTTTCAGCGCCTTGCTCATCGCCTCCGACTCCGGGGTTTGCGCCGGCAGCGCTGCCATCGAGGCCCATCGATTGACCCGCGGCGAGCCACCTATAAACGACCAGATATAGCAGTCAAAACTACCGAATTCCTGCTGAATCGCTAAAAAAGCCTGAGCATTGCTGATCGACGATCTGACTTTTAGTCTATTTCTGACAATCCCAGGGTCTGCCAGCAGCGCCTCCACCTTATCAACGCCGTAAGCGGCGACTTTGACCGGATCAAAGTTGTCGTAGACTTTGCGGTAGTGCTCACGTTTTTTCAGGATCGTGATCCAGCTCAGTCCTGCCTGGGCACCTTCGAGAATCAAAAACTCAAACAGCTGCTGCTCATCGTGCAGCGGCACCCCCCACTGCTGATCATGGTAAGTCCGGTAGAGCTCACTCGACAGACACCAGTCACAGCGTTGCAGGGTAGGGCTATCATCGCATTCCAGTCGCGACTGAGCGTCATCGCTGATTGTTATAACCGGGGCTGTTAATGGACTGTCATTGGTCGTTTGCAGTGCCATGGAAATTCCGTCGATTCAGACTGTTGGTTTCTTTTTTGCTGCCGGCATCGGCATAAAGGTCAGCACCTGCTCGCCCTGAGCCAGCGGTTGCTGCGGCTCTTGGTTAACCCGGGTATCCAGCTCCTCGGGGGCGTTACGACCGTCCAGACGCATCGCGTCCAGATACTGGCACTTAACACACTCGCGATACTCTTTGACCTCGTCACGCCAGGTACGCAGCTTATCCATTTCTCCGCAGCGCGGGCAGACCGCACCGGCAACAAAACGTTTGACTGGATTCATCACTGCGACTCCTCGGCGACAGACTTCAGCGGATCGAGGATGCCCGAATGGCGTAACAACGCATCGACGCTCGGTTCACGTCCCCGGAAGGCGACAAACAGCTCCATAGGCTCACGCGAGCCCCCCTGCTCAAGGATCTGCTGCAAAAATGCCTGACCTACTTGAGGGTTAAACACACCCTCCTCTTCAAAACGGGAGAAGGCATCGGCCGATAACACCTCGGCCCATTTATAACTGTAGTAACCCGCCGCATAACCGCCGGCAAAAATATGGCTAAAGCCGTGTTGAAAGCGGTTAAAGGCGGGCACCGGCACCACCGAGGTCTCGGCGCGAACTTGTTCCAGCAACGCCTGTACGTTTGTTGCTTGAACAGACGAAGCTGCGGGCTGATAATCCCGATGCAGCAGGAAATCGAACAGCGCTAGCTGCAACTGTCGCATCATCTGCATTCCCGCCTGGTAGTTTCGCGCCGCCAACATTGCGTCCAGCAGCGCTGTGGGTAGAGGCTCGCCGGTTTGATGATGCCCGGAGATCTGCGCCAATGCCTCGGGTTCCCAGCACCAGTTTTCCATAAACTGACTCGGCAGCTCAACCGCATCCCAGGCGACGCCGTTAATGCCCGATACCCCCGCCCACTCGATCCGCGTCAGCATATGATGCAAGCCATGACCAAACTCATGGAACAGGGTAGTGACTTCGTTATGGGTTAATAGCGCAGGCTGGTCACCGACGGGCGGGGTGAAGTTGCAGACCAAGTAAGCCACTGGCAGCTGCAGCGAGCCATCGTCCAGACGGCGACGCACCCGACACTCATCCATCCAGGCACCACCGCGCTTGTGCGCCCGCGCATAAAGATCCAGATAGAAGTAGCCGATCGGCTCAGACCCACGGCGAATCTGAAACAACTGGGCATCCGGGTGCCATAATGTAGAGCCTGAATCAGACGCTGGCACGGCTTGAATCTGAATATCGAACAGCTGGTTACTGATCGCAAACAGCCCGGGTAACACCTTGGTCACCGGGAAGTAGGGACGTAGCTGCTCCTGTGACAGGGTATAGCGCTGCTGCTGAAGTTTCTCGGTGTAATAACCCAGATCCCAGGCACTGAGTTCCTCGAGGCCGTCGGTTTGACGAGCAAACTCGCTCAGCTCGGCAAACTCCTGTTGCGCCATCGGCAGACTTTTTTGTGCCAGATCACGCAGAAACTCGATCACCTGATCGGTGCTGCTGGCCATCTTGGTTGCCAGTGAGTAGTCCGCGTAGCTGGCGAAGCCCAGTAACTGCGCCAAGGCATGGCGCTGCTGCAAGATCTCATCGATCAGGGCGCTGTTGTCCCATTGCCCGGCACTGGGGCCTTGGTCGGAAGCGCGGGTAGCAAAGGCTTCATAGACCTCTAGACGCAAAGCGCGGTCATCAGCATAGCTCATCACCGCCGAATAACTGGGAAAATCCAGGGTTAGCCGATAGCCCGCCAAGCCTTTCTCAGCAGCGGCTTGTCGGGCTACCGCGATAGCGCTTTCGGGTAAGCCGCTCAGTGCCTCGACGGTATCAAGCTGTTTGCTCCAGGCATTCGTTGCATCCAGCACATTTTCCGAGAAACGACTGCAGAGCTCGGATAAACGTTTTTTCAGCGCTGCGTACTGCTGGCGCTCTGCGGCAGGCAGATCGATACCGCTAAGATGAAAATCACGCAGTGCGTGATTGATCAGGGTCTGCTGCGAACGGTCCAGGGTGGCAAAATCTGTGCTTTCGGCCAGCTGCCGATAGGCTTGGTAGAGACGCTCATTCTGCCCCTGTTCGGTATAGTACTGGGTCAGTTTAGGTAGCACCGCGTTGTACGCCTGACGCAATTCATCGCTGTTGACCACTGAATTCATATGACTGACCGGCGACCAGGCCTGATTGATCCGATCGGCGACTGTTTCCAGCCCCTGGACCAGTGCCCAGCCAGCAGGCGGGGCATCGAGCAACCGCTCCAGCTGCGCTCTAGCATCGGCAAGCAGCTGATCAAATGCGGGCTCGATGTCGGCAGGCTGGATCTGATCAAACGGCGGAAACTGATGCGGCTGGGTGAGAGGATTATTTATCGCCGGATGGGGCATAGTTTGATTCGCCATATTGGTTTTAGTCATATCCGTTTTGGTCATAGCTTTTTAGGTCATAGCTCTTTAGGTCAATGTCTTATTGGACATAGCCGGGTTGGTCAACGATAGCACTGATGCTAAATTCGCGCTCCTAGGAAACTTACTCTCTGTTACCCTGAGTGCTTGATCCAGAGCCGCCATTCAACAGCGACGGTTTTAAATCGAGTTTATTAAAAGCACGTCTTCAAAAAGAGATACTGCAAAAAAGCGCTCTTCAACAAGAACCTTCCAGCAGCGACTCTTATAACAATGCGCACAGTCTACATGGAGGCCGCCCCGCATGAAAATACGCTCCTACCAAGGAATGACCCCACTCTTAGGCGAACGGGTACTCGTTGATCCCTCGGCCGTAGTACTTGGCGATGTTGAGATCGGTGATGATAGCTCAATCTGGCCACTGGTCGTGGTACGCGGTGATATGCACCGGATCCGCATCGGTGCTCGCAGCAGCATTCAGGATGGTTCGGTGCTACATATCACCCATGCGGGCCCCTACAATCCGGACGGATTCCCGCTGCTGATCGGCGCTGAAGTGACCGTCGGCCACCAGGCGATGCTTCACGGCTGCACCATCGGAAACCGCGTTCTGGTCGGCATGGGAGCGATGGTGATGGACGGTGCAGTGATCGAGGACGATGTGGTACTGGGTGCAGGCTCGTTGGTGCCACCTGGCAAGCGGTTGGCAAGCGGCTACCTCTATGTGGGCCGTCCTGCCAAGCAGGTTAGAGCGTTGACCGACAAGGAGATGCGCTACTTCAGCTACACCTCCGGAAACTACGTCAAACTTAAAGATAAACACCTACAAGAAGCTTACGCTGATCTGGCCTAGGAAAAATAGTTGTAGGGGTTGTTTCGGGAATCAACAGGCTGTTTTGGGCAGCAAGTGAGACCTTGCTGTCGAAACTGCCTAGCCTTCGGCTTAGCTCAATAGTCTCCCCTTGGCGCCCTGTTCGAAATACTGGTCCCAGGCTCTCGGCTGATCGATACCGTAACCCTGGGCATAATTCACCCCGATATCGCTCAGGCCGCGAATGATATCGTCATCCTCGACGAACTCAGCAATCGTCTCCATATCCATCGTCTGACCGACCGCGTTGACTGCCTGAACAATACTGTACTGGATCGGATCCTTAGCCAGCTGTTTCACAAAGGCACCATCGATCTTGAGATAATCCACCGGCAAATTCTTCAGATAGGCAAACGAAGACATGCCGCTGCCGAAATCATCCAGGGCAAACTTGCAGCCGAGCTCACGGGCCGATTCGATAAACAACATCGCCGCTTCGAGGTTTTGAATCGCAGCGGTTTCGGTGATTTCAAAACAGATCTGCTGCGTTGGTATCTTAAATTCGCTGAACAGATTACGGATAAAATCGAAGAAGAAGCTGTTCCCCAGCGTGGTGCCAGAGAGGTTAACCGAGTAATGCATATGCCGATGCGGCAGATCACGCTGATGCGCATCGGCAATTCGGGCACAGACCTCACTGATCACCCAGCGATCCAGCTGCGGCATCAGGTTGTACTCCTCCGCGGCGGGGATAAAGATCGGAGGGATGATACGGCCATTTTCATCCTCCATCCGTAACAACACCTCTGCATGATGCGGTTCGAGACAACCCTGCGCGGTAATTGGTGCGATCGATTGCAGATAAAGCCGATAACGCTTCTCCTCCAGAGCCTTTTTTATTCGTGGCACCCACTGGCTAAGCTCGTGTTTGCGGCTGTTGTTGTAGACATCCTTGGTATGAACATAGATAGTGTTGCGTCCCTGCTCACGGGCCGTATCTACCGCCGACTTAGCCGCCATCAACACATCAGAGACATCGAGATAGTTTTGGTTCAGTAGCACCACGCCAATGGTCGCTGTGGTATCGAAGCGATTATCCTCCCACTCGGCGCTAAAATACTGGATCCCAGCATCTCCAGCATATGGGTGTTATATTCAACCAGCTTGGGGGTCAGTTCGGAGGGATCCTGGCACAGATTCTGAAAAATCAGTTCGGGATCATTCAGAATATTGAGAAAACCGCCAGCCCGGATCTGCGCCTCGGTTTTACCCACCAAACGTGTCGCTACCGGGTTTACAAATACTATATTGCCACCGCTATCGGTAACTACGATCCCCTCCAGCGAGCTAAGGATAATGGTATTGAGCTTATCCTGCTCACTCTTCAGTCCACGGTAGGAGTGAATCACTTCGCGCGGCCGTTGATGCGCATAATCACGAAGTCGATGATCTCAGGCACAGGCTTCAAGCGCTGAGCTTTTTCATGGTGCGCTCATTTTGCGCAAGAATACTCTGTTCCTGATTGTAGGTATAAAACGCTATCATGCTTAGGATCGCGATACTGGCGACAACGCCAAACACCAAACACCAAACACCAAACACCAAACACCAAGATAGTTTTAGTGCCAATGTTTCTGAACATAAGCAGATATTAGACGGCAATGACGGCAAGAGTAGTCCGCCATGCTAATCAACCGGCCGTCCCTGGCGCAAGCCTGTACAGAAGTTAAAGGGCCTGTTTCAACTGCTAGCTCAACACTTACGGCTCATCGTGCGATCAATAAAGGATCCAAGTTATGAATTACCAGCACCAGCTTGATCAAAATCCAAGCGCTCTGCCAGCAGGCAAGATCGTCTGTGTCGGTCGCAACTATGCCGAGCATGCCCGAGAGCTGAACAATCCTGTCCCTGAGGAGCCGCTGCTGTTTATTAAGCCCAGCACCGCTCTGGTAGATCTGCGCCAGCCGATAGCCCTGCGCGGCGATCGTGGTCCGGTTCATTATGAAACCGAGCTGGCGATATTGATCGGTCAGCCACTGACCCAGGCCACGCCGGACCAAGTCGCTGCGGCCATTGCTGGGGTCGGTTTAGGCTTGGACCTGACGCTGCGCGAACGTCAAAGCCAATTAAAAAAGCTGGGGCACCCCTGGGAGATCGCCAAGGCGTTCGATGGCAGTTGCCCGCTCAGCCCCTTTGTGCCCTTTGCGGCCATCGCTAATATTGAAGACTGTCAGTTGCAGCTGGAGATTGATGGTGTGCTCCGCCAGCAGGGCTCCAGCGCCCAGATGCTGACCCCCGTACTGGCGTTGATCGCCTATATCAGCCAGCACTTTAGCTTGCTACCGGGGGATGTGGTCCTGACCGGCACGCCGGCAGGGGTTGGGGTACTGGAGCCGGGAATGAAGTTGAAACTGGGTTTGGATCAGCTGTTGTCGCTAGAAACTTCGGTCTGCGCTTGAACCGAATCCGCAGCCTGTTCAAGACGCTCGATCCTGGCTCGGAGTCGATCTGTATCCAGACGTAATTGATCGACCTGATCGTAGCAATCGTCCAGCTCGGCACGGCAAGGCTGGACTCGGAGCTCCTCGTGCAGCCAGTTATTGAGGTCATCGAATAGATACTCGGAGGCCTCGCTGGCAACAGAGCGACCTCGGCTGATCAGGTTGAGCAACAACTGTGCCGCCGGGTCGCCGATGCAGTCTCCCAGCAACCCGCCCCAATCCAAATCCAACTGCTGGGCAAGCTCGCGCAATCGGGTCGCCAGCTGGGTATCGCCCTTGAGCTGGACTCGGTTTTCAAAGGCTTGCTGCGGATCAAGCAGCAACGCCAACAGGTCCGAAGGCGCGCCCTCAATTTCGCAACTGGGCTGCGTTAGCGACGCTTCCGATACCAGAGTAATACCTTCTGCAGAAAAGCTGACGCCGATACTTAACGCGGGGAACGTCAACCTCAGCAGCAGACTTTGACCGCTCAGCTTGGTCAGACTGCGCTGCGCCAGCGGGTCTCGCGCCAGCGCTTTATTGATCGCCAGTTCGACCAGAATACCGGGTTCGGAATTTAACCACTCGTTACTCACGTGCATCTCCTCTAGGAAACATGCCAACCCACAGAGGCTATTGAGCCTCTAGTTACTGCTGACAGACCGGTAAGAACCTTAGCGACTCCCGCAACCACCGCTGCCACACCCCGACGACGGCTTAGGAATCAGCACCTGGAGCGAGGGATCACGACTGGCACCCGCCTGTTGCAGCTGCTCCAGGTAACGCTGCCAGATAGCGGTTTGCTCCAGGCAGAGCTGATGCAGGTATTCCCAGCTGTACAAGCCCGAGTCGTGGCCATCGTCGAAGGTCAACTTCAGGGCGTAGTTGCCGCTGGGTTCAACTCCTCTCAGGGCCACATCCCGCTTGCCAACCTGCAGCACGGGCTTGCCATGCCCACGCACCTCCGCTGAGGGCGAGTTTACCCGCAGGTATTCCGCATCCAAACGGTAGTTATCACCGCTGGGGTAACCCAACTCCAACTGCTTGGACTTCAGATGTAGGGCTATTTTATTCGGTCGCTGATGGGGTTCACTCATCGCATCGATCTCCTCAAATGGTCAAACCGCTGGTGTTTTCTCTGCGGGCTGGAGCGGCGTCGGAATAAATTCCGACCCACCGCTAGCCACCTGCCTCTTATTTCATTCTGCTTAATGGCCGCATCCATTAAGCGGCGCGTTGCTAAAGGATGTACTGACTCAGATCTTCATCTTTAGCCAGCTCACCCAGCGCATTCTCAACGTACTCGGCATCCACCATCACCGACTGATTCGGTGTCTCTCCGGCACTAAAGGAGACTTCCTCCAGCAACCGTTCCATCATCGTATGTAACCGGCGTGCGCCGATATTTTCGGTGCGCTCGTTGACATCAAACGCCATCTGCGCGATCCGCTCGATGCCGTCTTCGCGAAACCCCAGCGTAACCCCTTCGGTACCCAGCAGCGCCTGGTACTGTTCGGTCAGAGACGCATCGGGTTCGGTCAGGATACGCTTGAAGTCATTCGGCGTCAGCGCTGAGAGTTCGACCCGGATCGGCAACCGTCCCTGCAGTTCAGGGATCAGATCCGAGGGCTTAGACAGATGGAAAGCCCCTGAGGCGATAAATAATACATGGTCGGTCTTGACCATGCCGTACTTGGTGTTGACGGTACAACCCTCGATCAAGGGCAACAGATCACGCTGCACCCCTTCTCGGGAAACATCACCACCGCCGCCGCTATCGGCACGCTTGGCAACCTTATCGATCTCATCCAAAAACACGATCCCGTTCTGCTCGACCAGCTCGACCGCGCGCTGTTTAATATCATCCTCCTTCACCAGCGCCGCCGCCTCTTCATCGCGCAGCAACTTGAAGGCATCTTTCACTTTCAGCCGTCGACTCTTGCGCTTCTCGCCGCCCAGGTTGGAGAACATCCCCTGCAGCTGGTTGGTCATCTCCTCCATCCCGGGTGGAGCCATGATCTCGACCCCCGCCGGCTTGACACTGATCTCGATATCGATCTCTTTGTCGTCAAGATCGCCTTCGCGGAACTTCTTACGAAACAGCTGGCGGGTAGTGCTGGCTGTCTGGTTACTGCGTTCGTTGGCATCATCTGTACGCGCGGGAGGCAGTAGCGCATCGAGAATTCGCTCTTCGGCGGCATCATCGGCGCGATGGCCCACTTTAGAGATTTCGCTTTCGCGCAGCATTTTGACCGCCATATCGACAAGATCGCGGACGATCGATTCCACATCACGGCCAACATAGCCGACTTCGGTAAACTTGGTGGCTTCTATTTTGATAAAGGGGGCATTTGCCAGCTTGGCCAGGCGTCGCGCGATCTCGGTCTTGCCGACGCCGGTCGGGCCGATCATCAGGATATTCTTGGGCGAAATTTCGGCCCGCAGCGCTTCTGGCAGCTGCATACGACGCCAGCGGTTACGCAGCGCGATGGCGACAGCTCGCTTGGCGTCAGCCTGGCCAATAATATGTTTATCAAGTTCGTGAACGATCTCTCGGGGTGTCATCTGGGACATGGTAAATTCTCGTATTCGTTGTGAAAACTAGGATCAAATCGCTGCGGGAGTCTCTGCAGCAAGGCCGTCGATGACTTCGATATTTAATTGATGGTTGGTAAAGACGCAGATGTCGGCGGCAATATTGAGGCTCTTTTCGACGATTTCGCGGGCACCCAGTTCGGTATTTTCCAACAGTGCGCGCGCAGAGGCATGGGCAAAATTACCGCCAGAACCGATCGCTACTAGGCCCTGTTCGGGCTCAACCACATCGCCGTTGCCGGTAATAATTAATGACGCCTGGGCGTTGGCAACCACCAACATCGCCTCCAGCCGCCGCAGGGCACGGTCGCTGCGCCACTCTTTGGCCATCTCTACCGCAGCCTTGGTCAAATTACCCTGGTATTTCTCCAGTTGAGCCTCAAAACGTTCGAACAGGGTAAATGCATCTGCAGTACCGCCAGCGAAACCTGCAATCACCTGATTCCGATAGAGTCGACGGACTTTACGGGCATTGCCTTTCATCACCGTGTTGCCAAGCGAGACCTGACCGTCTCCGCCCAGCGCCACTTGATCGCCACGACGGACGGATACAATAGTAGTCATAACTAGAGCCTTAAGTAAGGCGCGGCCAGGATCAACCAGCGCCAGAGTGAGTCGATCACACCAATATGGCTACAAAATCAGGAATTTCAAGGATCCAATCGCAGCGGCGAAGGCTGAAAATCGTTTTAGAGGGTTACCTGAAGCGGTTGCAGATTCATCCGCACCAGTTGATCGTAAGCCTTGTTGAGTTTGGAGCGCGAGCTGAAAGGGCCGATTCGAACCCTGTACCAGGTCGTACCGCTGCTGGAAACAACCTTGCTGGTGGTGACGTTTGGCATCCCGGTCAATAACAGCTTGGCACGCAGACTATCGGCATCCTCGGCACGCTTAAACGAACCCGCCTGCAGCAGATGCTTGCTGTAATCTGCCGCTGACTTCGGGGTCGATCGGTAGGCTTCTACCTCGGCAGGAACCACTTCGCTCTCGGGCAGCAACTTGTAAAACTTATACTCGGGATCGGTTTTTTCCGGCATCTTGGCGACACGGCTGGCTTTGGCCGCCGGTTGGGCTTGTTTAACTGCGGATGGCTTAACTGTCGATTGTTTAACGGGGGCCTGCTGCACACTCTGCTGCGTTGCCTGGGGATCGGCATCGACACTGCTCAGCTTATAGAGACCCCCGGCCAGGGCGATGATCAGCACCAACGCGCCCAGCGCAGGCCAAAGCTGACGCTTGGGAGGCTGCGGTGGCGGGGTGTTCTTGCGCGCTGCCGGGCGTCGAGCAGAGTTGGAGCGTTTTGCGTAATCCTGAGCCATAAAGAAGCAGCTTTGCGTTAACGATCGAGGGGCCGTTATTATCTACCGAAAGACACCCACTTCCAACCCACTTACAGCGCAGGGGCCTACCAAAGGTGACAAAACTGCCTCAATGCATATCCTGCGGATCGACATCGAGTGACCAGCGCACCTTGCGCGCCTGTGGCAATCCCTCAATCAACGGCACCAGCCATTGCAACAACTGGTGCAGAGGCTTGCGCTCATCGCTTTCAAACAACAGCTGGGCCCGGTAACGCCCCGCTCTGCGCTCCATCGGCGATGGCAACGGCCCCAACCAGGTCACCTCGGGCCATTCATGCTGCTCCAGGATCTCCCGCACCAGCTGTAGAAACGCTTCGGCCCGGCCTGCCGTGACCGCTTCGGCGCGCAGCATCGCCAGGTGACTAAAGGGGGGCAAACCGCCCTGCCTCCGCTCTATCAGTTCCTGACAGGCAAAGTCGCTATAACCCTGGTCGATCAGGCTACGTAATAGAGGGTGATCGCTATTATGGGTTTGCATCAACACATGCCCGGGATGCTCAGCCCGTCCCGAACGTCCCGCTACCTGCAAAATCAGCTGGGCGGTTTTTTCCATGCCGCGAAAATCGGCACTAAACAGGCCTCCGTCAGCATCGAGAATCGCCACCAGCGTCACTCGGGGGAAATGATGGCCTTTCGCCAGCATCTGGGTGCCCACCAGAATGCAGGGACCACCCTCGTGGACCTGATCAATAATCGTCTGCAAGGCATGCTTACGCTGGGTGCTGTCTCTATCCACCCGCAGCACCGGAACACCCGCAAACAGCCCCTGCAGGGTAGTCTCGGTGCGTTCGGTTCCTGCACCCACAGGATTGAGGTTGGCACTTTGGCACTTGCCACAGCGGCGCTGCAGCGGGGTCTGATAATCGCAATGGTGGCAATGCAGCCGAGGCGGCGTCCGGTGCAGGGTAAAGTGAGCATCGCACTGCGGGCAATCGGCGACCCAGCCGCAGTCATGGCACATCAGGCTGGGCGAGAAGCCGCGCCGATTGAGAAACACCAACACCTGTTCGCCACGTTGCAGATGCGACCGAATTCGCTCCACCAGCGGCTCAGAAAGGCCATCCGTTAGCGGCAGGTTGCGGATATCCAACAGTTCGAACTCCGGCTCGAAAGCCCCTCCCGCTCGCTGTTCTAGGCGTAAGTGGCGATAACGCCCTGTCGCAACATTGTGCAGACTCTCCAGCGAGGGCGTGGCGCTGCCCAGCACAATCGGAATCGCCTCACGCTGGGCACGCATCACCGCCAGATCCCGGGCGGAATAACGAAACCCCTCATGTTGCTTAAAGGAGGCGTCGTGCTCCTCATCGATGACGATAATCCCGGGACGCGCCAGCGGCGTCAGTACCGCAGAGCGGGTGCCGATCACGATACCCGCCGACCCTCTGCTGGCCTGCAGCCAGCCATCCAGCCGCTCGCGGTCATTAAGCCCCGAGTGCAGCGCTACCACAGGCACCCTGAAACGCTGCTTAAAACGGCTTAGCGTTTGCGGCGTCAAGCCTATTTCAGGCACCAGCACCAACGCCTGCCTGCCCGCCTTAAGCACCGCCTCGATCGCCTGCAGGTAGACTTCGGTTTTACCGCTACCGGTAACTCCTTGCAGCAGCTCGCAGTGGTAGCCATCTAGATCTTCGGTGATCGCCGCCAGCGCCAGCGCCTGCTCCGAATTCAGGGTCAGCGGACTTTGTCGCAACAGATCCTTGGGAGAGCAGCTAGGCAGTTGCGGTTGGCATTCAACTTTATGGATCTGTCCCGACTCCGCCAGCGCCCGTACCAGGCCACTGGCAAACCCCTGCGCCCGGATCGCCTCGTCCGCTAACCCATGTGGGTGCTGCAGCAGCAGTTGCAGCAACTGAGATTGCCGCGGTGCTGAGCGCAGCTGTTCAGGCGCCGCCGCGCTGACCATCCAACGGTGCTCGCTGCGAAATTCAGCGGGCTCGCCCTGACGTAGCAGCACCGGCAGAAAAGCCGCCAACACTTCGCCGGGTGGATAGAGGTAATAACGCGCCGCCCAGAGCGCCAATTCCAACAACGCTGGAGGCAACAATGGCGCGGCATCAATACAGCGCAGCGCCCGCTTTAATTTGGCTTCGGGCACATCGCTCTGATCCACCCATTGCACCAATACCCCCACCAATTCCCGCCGACCAAAGGGTACCCAGAGTCGTTGACCCGGTAGCAGATCCTCCACAGCAACAGATCCCGCAGCAACAGATCCCTTACTAACAGGTGGTAGGTAATCGAAAAAACGGCGCAAGGGGGAGGGTAAGGCTACCCGCAACAGCCGACCGGATTGGGTCATGCAGAGACACTCCAAATAGGAGCAGCCATTGTAACAACTCTCTACAGCGAACCAAGCTCGAGATCCACCCAGGCACTTTTTTCACACTTATTAGCAGGCTTAATTAGAGGGCTTTAGTTAAGGGCTTTAGTTAAGGGCTTTAGCTAAGGGCTTTCACAGCCATAAAAGCGACGATGACAAATTACTCAGCAAGATCCAGAGAGGGTGCTTGCGCCTGCCGCAACGGCTAGTGTAGAATCCGCCGCCTGGTTGTAGTGTACATTTTTCGTACTGCTACAGAACGTGCGGTATTCGGTGAGAAACCTGGATGGCGGCACTTTAAAACACTGAGGCTTTTCCGATGCAGTCCGATATTCATCCAAATTATACCGCCATGACCGCTACTTGCAGCTGTGGCAACGTGGTCAAGACCAACTCCACCCGCGGTAGTGATATGCACCTTGACGTGTGCGGCGCTTGCCACCCCTTCTACACCGGCAAGCAGAAAGTTGTTGATACTGCAGGTCGTATCGATCGCTTCAACAAGCGTTTTGGTAGCCGTACCAGCAAGTAACTGCACAGATTCATTATGCAGTATTTCTCAAAGGCGCTTATCACAAGCGCCTTTGTTGTTTTCAGCATCTGGATTGTTAGTGGCTATACGCTAGGCAGTGACTGCCCCCTCCCTGCAGATCCTCAATCGGTCGACATCCGTCGCGTCTATGACGGCGATACCCTGCTTCTCAACGATGGCCGAAAAGTTCGCCTGATTGGGATCAATACCCCAGAACTCGGCCGTAGCGGTCAACCGGACCAACCCCTAGCAATTCAGGCAACTGCTGCTGCACGCCGGTTGCTGAAAGGACAAAATCCGGTACGTTTACAACTAGGCAGCCAGAGCAAAGACCACTACGGCCGAGTGCTCGGGCATATTTTCCTCGCCAATGACCGAAATCTGGAAGCGGAACTGCTAAAACAGGGGCTAGGATTTGCTATCAGCATCCCACCCAACCTCAGCCTGCGCGACTGCCTCAACCAGGCCGAGCGCAGCGCACGCCAGGCCAAACTGGGAGTCTGGGATGAGCCCTATTACCAACCTATACCGGCCAGTAGCCTGAATCGTCACAGCGGGGGTTTTGGCCGCTATCGAGGGACGATCAGCCGCGCTGGAACTAACACCAAGGGCCGCTATCTGGAGCTCAGCGGAAAAATATTCGTGCCTATCGAAACCGGTACCGCCACGGCTTTAGATTCCATTTCGTCTGACAATCTGCTCGGACTTCAGCTCGAAATCCGAGGCTGGCTAATAGCCAGAACCCGGAGCAAAGCGCAGAAAAACCGTGGCTTTCTGCCATTTATGCTAAAAATCAATCACATGGACGACTTAAGACTCTGCGATCCCAATTGTTGACAATACTTGATGGCGATCAGCCGTATCCCTAGTTAGCCTAACCCCTTGTACAGAAAGGACTAGAGCCAAACAACAGCTTGAGAGAGATGCAACTTTCGGATATGATCGCACGCCATCAACGTGACTTCTGGATGCAATCATGCCTGATAAAGACCTCAAAAAACGCGCTCTGGACTATCACCAGTTTCCCAAGCCCGGAAAAATCGGCATTGCGCTCACCAAGCCAGCCAACACCGCCGATGATCTGAGCCTGGCCTACAGCCCTGGCGTAGCGGCTCCGGTTCTGGCGATTGCTGAAAATCCTGACGATGCTTACAAATACACAGGCAAGGGTAACCTGGTTGCGGTGATCTCCAACGGCTCGGCAATTTTGGGGCTGGGTAACTTGGGCGCACTGGCATCCAAGCCAGTGATGGAAGGCAAGGCGCTGCTATTCAAACGTTTCGCCGGTCTGGATTCGATCGACATCGAAGTTGAGAACGAAAGCCCACAGGCCTTTATCGATACCGTTGCCCGCATCGCCTGCACCTTTGGTGGGATCAATCTAGAAGACATTAAAGCGCCCGAGTGCTTCGAAATCGAGCGTCAGTTGATCGAACGTTTGGATATCCCGGTTTTTCACGACGACCAGCACGGCACCGCTATAGTGACTGTCGCGGGCATGCTCAACGCGATTGAGCTGGCCGGTAAGAATATTAATGATGTCAAGGTTGTCTGCCTGGGTGCAGGCGCTGCTGCCACCGCCTGTCTACGGCTGATGATCACCGCAGGTCTGCGTCGCCACAACATCATCGCCGTCGATCGGCGTGGGGTTATTCATGACGGTCGTGGCGACCTGACCCCTGAAAAAGCGATGTTTGCTGCGATTCAGACCGATGCCCGGACCCTGGAAGATGCCATTGATGGCGCCGATGTGTTCCTGGGACTGGCTGGACCGGATCAGTTGACCGCAGAGATGCTTAAGACCATGGCACCCAACCCGATTGTGTTTGCTTGCGCTAACCCTGATCCTGAGATTCGTCCCGAGCTAGCGCATGCCACCCGTAAAGATATCATCATGGCTACCGGCCGTTCTGACTATCCGAATCAGGTTAACAACGTGCTTTGCTTCCCTTACATCTTCCGCGGTGCCATGGACGTACGTTCACGCCATATCACCCACGAGATGAAGATGGCTGCCGTGTATGCGATCGCCGAACTGGCGAGAGAGCCGGTACCTGAGTCGGTACTCAAGTCCTTTAACCTGACCGAGCTGAGTTTTGGTCCTGAGTATATTATTCCCAAGGCCAACGACCCTCGCCTGCTGGGTAAGGTATCCATGGCTGTTGCTCAGGCCGCAGTGGATATTGGCGTGGCGCGTCTGCCGATTCCGGCGCACTACCCGATCCAATCGCTGGATGATCTTCTCTAAAAACGTCTGCGGTGATCAAAAAAAGGGCTTCCTATTGGGAAGCCCTTTTTTATACCCGAAATCTGGGTGATCCCTGCTGATGCAAAGATCTGGATGATGGCAGGTATCAGCCCTTAGCGGCTTCCAGCGCCTGCTCAATATCGGCCAGAATATCATCGATATGTTCGATACCGACCGATAACCGCACCATATCCTCACTCACACCCGACGCGGCCAACTCCGCACCTGCCAGCTGTCGATGGGTGGTACTTGCAGGATGGCACGCCAGAGATTTGGTATCGCCAATATTGACCAAGCGGGTGATCAGCTGCAGCGCATCGATAAAGCGCGCACCCGCAGCTTCGCCACCCTTAACCCCAAAGGTGAGGATCCCTGACGGACGACCGGCTACATATTTCTGTGCCAGCTCATACCCCGCGTTACCCTTAAGACCGGCGTAATTGACCCACTCGACCTGCGCATGCGTCGACAGATACTCGGCCACCTTGATCGCATTGTCACAATGGCGCTCCATTCGCAGCGGCAAGGTTTCGATCCCCTGCAAAATCTGGAAGGAATTAAACGGAGAGATAGCTGCGCCCATGTTCCGTAACGGCACGACGCGGCAACGGCCGATGTAGGCTGCAGCACCTAGCGCCTCGGTATAAACCACGCCATGGTAGGAGGGGTCAGGCTGGTTCAACAGTGGGAAGCGCGCTTTATGCTCGGCCCAGGGAAACTTGCCCGAATCCACTACCACGCCACCGATCGAAGTACCGTGGCCACCCATATACTTGGTTAACGAATGAACCACAATATCCGCACCGTGCTCAAAGGGCCGCAGCAGACAAGGAGTAGCCACGGTATTATCGACGATCAGGGGCACTCCGTGGCGGTGGGCCACCTCGGCTAGCTGGGCGATATCGACCACATTACCCAGAGGGTTACCGATCGACTCGCAGAAAACCGCCTTGGTGCGGTCGTCAATCAGTGCCTCCAGCGCTGCAAAATCATCGTGCGGGGCCATCCGCGCTTCAATCCCCTGCTTGGGCAGCGTATGGGCGAATAGATTGTAGGTGCCGCCATAGAGCTTATTGATGCTGACGATGTTGTCACCCGCTTCGGCGATCGTCTGGATCGCATAGGTGATCGCAGCCATGCCAGATGCCACCGCCAAGGCGCCGACGCCACCCTCTAGCGCCGCAACCCGCTCCTCCAGCACGGCGGTAGTCGGATTCATAATCCGGGTATAGATGTTGCCCTGTACCTGGAGGTTAAACAGATCGGCGCCATGTTGGGTATCATCAAAGGCGTACGAGGTGGTCTGATAGATAGGTACCGCGACCGCCTTGGTGGTTGGATCCGGTTGATAGCCACCGTGGATAACCTGGGTTTCAAGCTTCATATGCAGAGCGCTCCGTGTTGTATTGTCGTTGTTTTATCGTTGTGCTGTCGTTGTGCTGTCGTTGAGTTGTCGTTGATGCAAAGCGACCGTATCACTATTTAATCATCGAGCCAGAGCCCCGTAGACTAACGTAAATCTGCCCGTGTTATCATCCCCCGCTTAGCACCTTTTTCTGAGACTCTGGCCATGGCAAAACAAAAAACCGCGTATGTCTGTAATGACTGCGGCTCGGACTATGCCAAATGGCAGGGTCAGTGCGGCGACTGTAAAGCCTGGAACAGCCTGAGCGAGGTCCGCCTGGGCGCTGTAAGTTCAACCCATACGCCCCGCTTCGCGGGCTATGCAGGCACCGCGGGCGGCCAATCTGAAGTCCAGTGTCTGGCTGATGTAAACCTGACCGACCTGCCCCGCTTCAGCACCGGCAGTGCCGAATTGGATCGGGTTCTCGGTGGCGGCCTGGTGCCTGGATCGGCAATTCTGATCGGCGGCAACCCCGGTGCAGGCAAGAGTACCCTGCTGTTACAGGTACTCTGCGATCTGGCTCGAACCCACGAAGCACTCTACGTGACCGGAGAGGAGTCACTGCAACAGGTGGCACTGCGGGCACAACGGCTTGGACTTCCTACCGACCGGCTGAAGATGCTGTCTGAAACCTCGGTCGAACAGCTGCTGCAGATCGCCAGCAAGCACCGCCCCAAAGTGATGGTGATCGACTCGATTCAGGTGATGCACCTGGCCGATATCCAATCGGCGCCAGGCAGTGTCTCTCAGGTGCGTGAAAGTGCGGCCTACCTGACCCGCTTTGCCAAGCAGACCCATACCGTGCTGTTTCTGGTCGGCCATGTTACCAAAGATGGTTCGCTGGCAGGCCCCAAGGTGCTGGAACACATGATCGACTGCTCGCTACTTCTCGAGGGCGATCACGACAGCCGCTTTCGTACCCTGCGTGGGCAGAAGAACCGCTTTGGCGCGGTCAATGAACTCGGGGTCTTTGCGATGCTTGAGAGCGGCCTGAAAGAGGTCAAGAACCCCAGTGCGATCTTCCTCAACCGTACCCAGCAAGCCAGTCCCGGTTCGCTGGTGATGGTGGTCTGGGAGGGCACCCGGCCGATGCTGGTTGAGATTCAGGCGCTGGTGGACGAGTCACATATGAGTAATCCACGCCGTATCGCGGTTGGCTTGGATGGCAACCGGCTGGCAATGCTGCTGGCGGTACTGCATCGCCACGGTGGCTTGCAAACCGGCGATCAGGATGTCTTTGTCAACGTGGTGGGCGGGGTCAAGGTGCTGGAAACCAGTGCTGATCTGGCGTTGCTGCTGGCGGTGGTCTCCAGTTTTCGCGACCGTGCGCTGCCGCAGGACCTGGTGGTGTTTGGCGAGGTGGGCCTGTCCGGCGAGATCCGCCCCGTACCCAGCGGACAAGAACGCATTCGCGAGGCGGCCAAACACGGCTTCAAGCGTGCCATCGTCCCCAAGGGCAACAAACCCAAAGAGCCTATCAAGGGGATGGAGGTGATAGGGGTCGAAAAACTCGCCGACGCTCTGGATGCGATCTAGAACCTGTAGGTCGGATTTCCGACGCCGGCTAGAAACGCTGTCGGAATGAATTCCGACCTACAGGGACCATGGGTGGCTATTAACCAGCCAAGCTACTCAGGTCTTTCGATCAGGTGTTCCAGCTCCCGATCCAGCAATGACTCATCGCCCAGATTCAGTTCAACCAGGCGCCGCAGGTGGGTCATGCTGTCTAGGTCAATCGCGCCGCAGCTGCAGCCTAAAAAGTCAGCGCCGATTCGCGACAGGGTCAAGGGCAAAACTAGCTGCACATCACTGTCTAACCAGGTCTCTAGCACCAGCTGATCACCTAGCCCGGCCTCAAAGCCTGGCGGATGGCTCAACAGCACTCCTTTAAAAGAGATATCCCCGATCTGCACCACCCAATGACGCTCGCCAGATCGCAACTCGGCCTCCGCATCAAAGGCGATACGGGTAAAACGACGACGCTCCTGGCTAGATTCTTGATTCACAGGGTATTCCTCATAATCGACAGTGATAACCTTACAATTTAAAACACTATAGTTGTAATCTGCAATTGGTGCATCTGCCCGTTTAAGGAACAGCGCGGCGCTGTACTCGCAGGGTCAACCTGCGGATCGCCTGATCGGTGCCGCTACCGCAAGTTCCCGTCGACTGCACAGTGAAATAATCGACCTCAGCAATGGTAGCCTTGGGGCAGGTGACGGCTAAGGAGCAGCTCTGTAGCTCTGTCGGAGGTAGCTGCGTAAGTAAACCACTGCAATCAGCCACGCCCTCAAGGATAATATGGCTCAACGCCATCTGGCTACCGCTTTCTGCCAGCTGAAACGCCCGTACCGACAGGATATCGTAACCATAGGACTCTTTACTGGTCGCCACCAGGCTAGCGACACCGACCACGATCACCGACATGATGGTGATCACGAAGATCGCCGCCATCAGCCCCAGTCCACGCTGGCAGCGTTTACTGGTCTTAGCCATGCTCGATTTAAGGCACATTGCGCAGCTGTACCTCATGTTTAATCGTCAGCCCTTCCCCACGTTCTCGAAAATCTAGATCGAGCTGGACTAGGGCATTACGCTGCAACGTCGCCGGTTGCACCACAAAGCTACCGCTAACGCCAACCGCCAGTAGCGAGCGACCACCCGATACCTGCTCATTCAAACCCCCAAAGCCGCCCGGGGTGGGCTGTACCAGATTAAAACCGTAACCACTGTAACGAAACAGTTTAGCCGCATTATCGACACAGAAACTGACCGGTTCAGAGACCATAAACCAGCGCCGCACCGGAGAATCCAACGGGAACTGATGGGCGCGCGATAATTGAACCAAGATCTCCGTGCTGCCTTCCAAGTCGGTAGTAATAACGCTTGGATCCAAGGGAGGAGAGATCGAGGAGGCGGTGGTTGAATCCGTCGCCGGATTGTAGATTTCGTCTGGAGTGAGCGGATAGACCGCCACCCGTCCGATCTCTGGCCCGCCGCCAAGGATAAAGGGCACCGAGCGAAAGGCGTTGCTGGCGGCAGGCGTCAAGGGCAGGCTGGTGTAGATCGACCCCCCCAGCACCGGCATAAACTCTATACACTCGCCCAGCGCCGAGGTGCGGGCACTGTTAGGCAGTGCATTGCGTAGCTCACGCGAGATTTTCTCCACCGCAACCCTTGCAGCCGATCCTTGACGCTCACGCATCGCCGTATCCATATAGCTTTCGACGCTGTTGACGATGTACTGGGTGCTACCAAACGAGATGATCGCCAGCACCACGATCACCACGATCAGCTCGATCAGGGTGAATCCCTGTTGCAGCCGAGAGCGATCAGGCATCAATAGTTGCTCCGGTAAACGCTGAACGGAACTGCGGTTAAGGGGGTAATGGGGGGGGTAATCAGGATCTGGATCCGCTTGGCGTTATGGTTATCGATAAGTCCCAGCTCGGTGCCTGCATAGCTCACCGTCACTTGGACCCGATAACCTGCATACTCGCTCCGTACCGCCCCCTGAGCATCAATCGGCGGGTTATCATCGAGACCATGGTAATCATCGACATCGTCGAAATTATTGGTGGCGACACCCGACAATAACCCTCTCACCTCGGTCGAATCATCCTTGGCACGGCCAAAAGTCGATGCTGCTGAACAGGAACCACAGGAAGGAACGCCACCCACAGGGGTCAACTCATCGAAGCGTTTGCTGATAATCTCGTCGCTGTATGCTTGGGCCAGCTCCACCGTCTTGGTCTGCCACAGCGTATCTGCGCCATGCTGGGCGCTGTACTGCAGCGAGTACGCCACCCCCAGCAATGCAACCGACATCACCGCTATGGTGATCACTAGCTCAACCAGGGTGAATCCGCGGATAGTCCTCCCCCTAGGCAACGGCCTGTTCGGCTTAGTTAGCTTGGCAATCATTGCTGCTCGCCGCCTGGTATGCATATCCCGCTACCGTGATACAGAGCAGATGCGCAGAGGCGCCATCGAAACTCAGGTTAGCCGTGGCGCCGCTGGCAAGATTGCCCAGATTGTCATAACCGACCACGTAGGGGGTTGAGCCGCTTATCTGCGCGCCACCTGGGGCAAATAGCTGCGCTGCTGAAGCGGCAATCAGCTGTCGCTTTAATGACAAACCATCGGCTTTTACTTCAAGCAACCAGTCACCTGGACGGCTCACCTCAAGGGTTACAGTCTGGTTGTACCGATTCAGTGCGGTTTGTTGCGCCACCCGAGCAGTCGAAATCAGCTGATCCTTGAGTTGCAAGTCGTGATAAGTTTGGGTGTTACCGAACTGCGAGATAGCAACCGCAGAGAGGATGCCGAGCAGGGCGATGACTGCGATCAACTCGACAAGGGTGAAGCCGGCGGCCCTGCGGACTATGGCAGAGCAGTGGCTCAGCGGACAGGGCATAACAGGTGTCTTACGCTTCTCCGTCAGCTTCTACGGTAACGTTTCGAGTGATGGGGCTATAAATAATCGTGCGAGCATTAGTCCCTGATACTTTATAAGTATAGGTGCATGCTGCGTTTGATCCACCACCGCCAGTCGGGGTGTAATCCGGCGCCGCACCCGCTACGGTCGGCGCATTAGCCTGCAATAGCCCTTCCCAGACTTCAACGCAATTCACAGTATCATTGCTACTTTCTGAAACACTTGTCGGGGCTCCAGAGGCATTGACCTTAAGTGTTCCCAAACCAAAACCTTCCACCGCACCACTAGCCGTACCCTCGGCAATTGCCTGCGCTCGAATCAATGCGATACCGGTTGCAAAACCTGCACCTGCGCCACTAACGGCTGCCGTATGGGCGTCGTCAGTCAGACTGATAAACCTAGGTAGCGCAACAGCAGAGAGGATTCCCAGCAGCGCGATTACCACGATCAGCTCAATAATCGTAAAGCCTGATTGGTTTCGGTTCATATCAACTCCTTAGCGATACCTGAAATCATATAGAGCAACGTTATATTAGTTACAGAGAGTGTCAAGTCTGATCCACCGTGTATTGCGCTATACCAGACGTTTAAGGGCTTGCTCTATCAGGATCGGGCTGCAGATCAGATTCCAGCACCCTGACCAGGCTCAATTGTGTCCTGCTAGAGTTGTTATCAGCAGCTGGCCTAACTAACTTTAGCCGAAACCCAACCCGATCATCGGTCGCCTGCTCAAATCCTTTCATCGCCTGATGATAGCGAAAGCGGTAATAGAGCACCCGCTGGTCCAGATCAAAATACCAATTTCCTGGCTGCGCTTCGACAGCCGTACTGCCGCTGAGCTCGCCCAGGTAATTACTTGGCAGTGACAGCACGCCATCCAACAGCCGCATTGGATTGCTGCCTTCAAGCTCACCGAGGGTGTTCCTGTTGCGGTTGCCGATTGCATCGCTCAAGGCCAGGTTCACCCCGGCCTGGAGCCAGCCACGGATACCGTTAAACGCCGCCTGCTCGGCATCGACAACGATACTCATATACTGGCGATAGGAGACCGTTGCCATAACCAGGATTAATACCCCCGCGATCACCAGCTCCAGCAGTGAAAATCCGCGTTGGCGCGAGAACGGTTTTAAGCGGGGCGCAGCTCGCTTAGCCATGACTAGCGATTGACACTGGAGCTAAGCTCCCAGAGTGGCAGGAATACCCCCAGCGCCAGTACCAGCACCATCATCCCGATGGTAACAATCAGGATAGGTTCGATGGCGCTGGCAAGTCCCTTAAGGTCATACTCGACCTCTTGGTCGTAAAAGTCTGCCGCCTCTTCCAGCAGCTCATCGACATTGCCGGTCTCCTCGCCTACCGCCAACATCTGTAGCACCAGGGCACTGAACATGTTGGCCTGCTGCGCAGTGTGGGTAAAGCTCTCGCCCCGCTCGATCCCTTTGCGCATCCCCTGAATCTTGCTGCCGATATAGGTGTTGCCGACAGCCGAGGAGACGATCACCAACCCCTGCTCGATCGGAATACCGGCCCGCATCACCAGCGCAAAGGTGCGGGAGAAGCGACCCAGGGTGATCCGGGTAAAGAGCCCGCCGACAACGGGTAATCGCAATTTATAACGATCCCACTGCAGCATCCCGCGTTCGGTCTTGATATGGCGTTTGAAGGCAACCACGCTGCACACCGCAGCACCCACTAATAGATACCAGTAATCCCAGGTAAAGCTGGAGATACTCACCAGTACCCGGGTCTGCCAGGGAAGCTCCGCCCCGAGACTGGCAAAAACCCCCGCAAACGCCGGAATAACAAAGATGTTGATGATCATCATGGCGATAACGATAGCCAGGATTACAAAGCTCGGATAGCGGGTCGCCGATTTAAGGTTCTTGATCGTGGTACGTTCGAGCTCCAGATGCTTGGCGATCTGGGCAAAAGACCCATCCAGATTACCGGTATTTTCACCGACGTGAATCAAGCTGACATAGAGCCGTGAAAATACCTTGGGATGGGAATTAATCGCCCCGGAGAGGGTATGCCCCTGTTCCAGGTCATCGGTGACCTGGAACAGGGTCTTCTGCAGCAGCGGGTTATTGACCGACAGTGCCAAACCCCGCATCGCCCGGGTGATAGGCACCCCCGCCTTAGTCAAACTGCACATCTGACGGCTGAAGATAATCAGCTCGTCGAGGCTGACCTTCTGTAAAAACTTGGGTTTAGAGATCTTAATATCGCCCGAACCCTTGGCCTTCTCCTCGTTGGCCAGAGTGATCCTGATCGGGGTGATCTGTCGCTCGGCCAGAAACCCGGCAACCTGCCCTGCGGTAGCCGCGTCCTGACGGCCGGTCACCTGTTCTCCTGCGGCATCTCTACCGGTATAACTGAAGCTTGGCATCCCGATTAAGACTCCACCGGCTCAAGGCTCAGCCCGGTATCTCGCGAACTCTGGCTCGATTCCCTGGGTTTGATGGTAGTCGCGACCTCGTCCATCTGTTCGGTAACACGGAACACCTCCTCCAGCGTGGTACGACCTAAACCGGCATACTCTAAGGCGTTCTGGGCCAGGGTTTTAAACC
>CAXBEA010000051.1:0-28387 GCA_963974645.1 uncultured Neptunomonas sp.
TTGAGAGAATCCCTGATTGGAAACAGTCAGGGATTTTTGCTGTCTGGGGTTTGGGGAGTATTCTGGGTCGGGTTTTAATCCGACATATAAACGTTACGAGTGACGGAGGGCGTTTTAGGGGCTGCCCCTACTCAGGATAGATAGACTGAGAAGGGGCGCGCAAAGAAGTGCTTAGTTGTTCGCGTGGAGTTCGTGGTTAAGTTCTATAGCGGATTTGTTGGTTTTGACTTCAATGCGGCCGTTGAGAGAATTACGACGGAACAGCAGATCAGACTTACCGGCGAGCAGTTCCGCTTTGACGGTTTCTACATCGTTGTTCTGGTCGTCGAGTACGACGACCTTGGAGCCTCCAGTAACATAGAGACCGGCCTCGATGGTGCAGCGATCCCCCAGAGGGATTCCCAGTCCTGCATTCGCGCCGAGCAAGCAGCCTTCGCCGACACCGATGACAACGTTGTTTCCGCCAGATAGGGTGCCCATGGTGGAACAACCACCACCTAGATCGGAACCTTTACCGACCACGACACCGGCAGAAATCCGCCCTTCGACCATGCTGGCACCCAGGGTCCCAGCATTAAAGTTAACGAAGCCCTCATGCATGATGGTCGTTCCTTCGCCCAAGTGAGCACCTAGACGTACCCGAGATGTTGCCGCGATGCGGACACCTGTAGGGACTACGTAGTTAGCCATCTTGGGAAACTTGTCGACAGAGTGCACATCGAGCTGTTCGCCTCTGGCGCGGGCTTCAAGCTGGCGCTGTGGCAGCTCATCCAGAGCGATAGCACCCTGATTGGTCCAAGCCACGTTAGGCAGCAAGCCAAACATGCCGGTCAAGTTGATGCTGTGGGGTTTTACCATCCGGTGCGAGATCAGCTGCAGCTTCAAATAGGTTTCAGGGGTTGAGCTGGGTTGGTCATCGTCTGCCAAGATGCAGAGTAACAGAGGCTGAGTTGAACCCTTAAGCGTGTCGGCAATTAGCTGTTGCTCTTCAGCATGCACAGATGCAAATGCCTCTGTAATCTTGGCCAGTGTCTGCTGGGTTAGTTCGATGACTTGATTGCCACCTGCGTACCCCGTGGCTTCTGTCAGAGCCTTGAGCAGGTTGCTGCAGGGTTCAAAGATAGGTTTGGCGTAGTACACCTCTAGCCAGTCGCCTTTAGAGGATTGGGTGCCGACGCCGAGGCCGAGGCAAAATGCGTTACCGCTCATGGGGTTCTCCAGTGTTCTTTACAAAGGGTTAATAACAATAGTTAGAAGTAACTTTGATAGTCGCTGTCTTTAAAGCCGAGTTTGCGGCTCTGGCCGAGGTCAAGTAGAGGGCGTTTGATCATTGCGGGCTGCTCTAGCATCAGGCTAATAGATTGGTTGCGGTCAACGGTGGCACGGATGGATTCGGGTAGTTGGCGCCAGGTAGTGCCACGGCGGTTGAGTAATGACTCCCAGCCCAGTTCATCGACCCAGGCTTCAAGCTGATCACGCTCGAGTCCCTGCTTCCGGTAGTCATGAAAGGTATATTCGATTTCATTATTGCTTAGCCATGCCCGCGCTTTTTTAATCGTATCGCAGTTGCTGATGCCGTAAAGAGTGATCATAGAGTCGGGTGCCCGTTGGATTTAAACTAGAGGTTATTACAAAAACGGACTATCCGTTCGGCGGCTTCGATGCATTGCTCCAGTTCCGCAACTAGCGCCATGCGGATCCGCTGTTTACCAGGATCTATCCCTTCGCTTGGACGGGATAGGAAGGAGCCGGGCAGTACGGTGATGTGCTGCTGGGCAAATAGCTCGCGGGCAAAGTCGGTTTCATCGATGGGTGTTGCAGCCCAGAGGTAGAATCCGGCATCGGGACGTGACAGAGGCAATACCCCTTCGAGCCGCTGCAACACTGCGTCGAATTTGGTGCGGTACTGGTTGCGATTTTCAAGCACGTGCGCTTCATCATTCCAGGCTTCGATGCTTGCCAGCTGCGAATATATCGGCATGGCGCAGCCTTGATAGGTGCGATAGAGCAGGAACTTACGCATCAGCTGGGCGTCACCCGCAACAAAACCAGAACGCAGGCCTGGCAGGTTCGAGCGCTTGGACAGGCTGTGAAACACCAAGCAGCGCTTAAAATCGTCACGACCTAGCTCGGAACATGCCTGCAGCAACCCTGCCGGTGGCTGGTTCTCATCGAAATAGATCTCTGAATAGCACTCGTCGGCGGCGATCACAAAGTCGTACTGGTCGGCCAGGGCGATCAGTTTTTTTAATTGCTCAAGGCCTATTACAGCCCCTGTGGGATTGCCGGGTGAGCAGATGAACAGTAGCTGGCAGCGCTGCCAGATAGCGGCGGGCACCTGATCGAAATCGGGTAAAAATTGATTCTCTGCTAGGCAGTTAACAAAGTAAGGCTCAGCGCCGGCAAGGTAGGCTGCACCTTCGTAGATTTGATAAAACGGGTTTGGACAGACGACTAAGGGGGAACTCTGGCTGCGGTCGATGATCGCTTGAGTGATGGCGAACAGAGCCTCCCGGGTGCCGGTACAGGGCAGTACCTGGGTTTCAGGGCAGAGCCCCTGCGTGAGTTTGAATCTTCGTTCTGCCCAGTGGGCGATCGCTTGGCGCAGCTCAGGTATCCCTTTGGTGCTGGGATAGCCGGATAGGTGGTGTAAATTATGACTGAGGGTCTCGCGGGCAAACCCCGGTGCCGGGTGTTTAGGCTCGCCAATAGAAAGGGCGATAGGGGCTAGATCGGCTGGCGGAGTGATACCTGACTTGAGCGCGTTGAGGCGTTCAAAGGGATAGGGCTGTAGTTTGGAGAGATTGGGATTCATCGCGCGTCCTAGAGCCTGGTAATCGTTGTTGGCGAGCTTTGCGTAGCGCCTGGAAGGGAGCGCTTCAAGCGCTCTCTAGCTGGCGGTCCAGCACCTCACAGATCCGTTTTTGCAAACGTTCGGCCAGCGCTGGATCGTTAATGGGCAGACCCTGAACATCGGTAATAAAGAAAACGTCCTCGACCCGTGCGCCAACGTTGACGATATGCGCTTTGCTGAGATGGATATGGCATTCCAAGAATACCTTACCCACACGTGCTAACAGCCCTGGTCGATCCGAAGTGGTCAGTTCCATCGTAGTAATCTGCCGAATTGGATCCGTACTCAGAACCACATGCGCTGGCATCGCAAACAGTTTTAGCTGCCGTGGCGTGCGCCGTTGGGCAATAGCCGAATAGTCGTCAGGGTCATCCAGTTCTTCGACCAGGGTATTTTTGATCCTGAGAATCTGCTCGATATCATTGCCGATTGGCTGGTTGTCCTGCTTGAGCACGATAAAGGTGTTGTAACTGAACCCATCATCGTTGGTGATGATGTCTGCATCGAGGATGCTCAGATTGAGTTGATCCAGCGCGGCGGCAGAGGCTGCAAACAGGCCTTCATGATCGCGGGTGTAGATAAATATCTTGGTCGCGCCTTCGTGGACTCGGTTGCTGGTCTCCTTGACCAAGACCAGCGGCTGGCCATGGTCAGCATGGTTGAGGATCGCTTCCGTATGCCAAGCGATATCCGCCGCATCTTCTCGCAGGAAGTACTCTTCACCCAGCGTCGCCCACATGCATTCGGCGCTATAGTCGCTTATGCCCTCGTGGCGTAACAGATCCAGCGCTTCTTTCTGCACCTGTTCGATCAGATCGTGATTGTTGATCGGATTAGACAAGCCTCTACGCAACACTTTTTTAGTGTCGTCATAGAGTTGGCGCATCAGTGAGGCGCGCCAGTTATTCCACAGGGTGTTGTTGGTGGCACAGATGTCAGCAACGGTGAGGGTATAGAGATAGTCCAGGTGGGTGATATCACGCACCCGCATGGCAAAATCATGAATAACATCAGGGTCGGAAATATCTTTGCGTTGTGCAGTCATCGACATCAACAGGTGGTTTCGGATAAGCCAGCAGACCAAGTGAGTGTCCCACTTGCCGAGGTGGTGGTTGAGGCAGAAACGTTCAGCATCCACGGCCCCAAGCTCGGAGTGATCGCCACCACGGCCCTTGCCAATATCGTGGAAGAGGCCGGCGATATACAGCAGCGCCACCTTGGGCACTTCACGGACGATACGATTGGCAATCGGAAACATTTCGCGCTGATCGTCGTGACGAAAACGGCGCATGTTGTTGATCACTTTCAGGGTGTGGGCATCCACGGTGTAGATATGGAACAGGTCGTGCTGCATTTGGCCGACGATACGACCAAACTCGGGCAGGTAGCGCCCCAGTATTCCATAACGAGTCATACGTCGCAGTTCGGTGGAGACTCCCTCGGGCGAGCGAAGCAGCTCCATAAACAGCGTTGTATTGCGGATGTCGTTACTGAATTCTTCGTCGATCAGTTGCCGACCTTCTCGGAGCAAGCGCATGGTGGAGGCTCGCACGCCTTCGAGGCCTGGATTCTGGGCTAGGAGCACAAACATCTCCATCATCGCGAAGGGGGTCTGGGAAAAAACCTGGTCGTGAGTCACTTCAATATGGTTGCAACGAACCTGGAAACGGTTGTTGAGCGGGGTTGTCTGCTGATGGCTATCCTGCTCGAGCAGCTCCTCTTCGAAATGTTGTAACAGCATGTCGTTAAACTCGGCTAGGTACATCGCGATGCGATAGTACTTGCCCATAAACTGCTCAACCGCCAGCTTGCCCTCGGTATCCTCATAGCCGAAAAATTTTGCCAGAGTTCGTTGATGATCAAACAACAGCCTGTTTTCACAGCGGCCGGTGAGCATGTGCAGGGCGTAGCGCACTGTCCATAAGTAAAGTTCGCCCTTGTTCAACGCTTCCAGTTCGCTGGTGGTTAGAAAACCCTGGTCAACCAAGCCATTTAGATATTTAGCACCGAAATGACGCTTGGCAACCCAGCCGACGGTTTGCAGGTCTCTAAGGCCGCCGGGCGAGTCTTTTATATTGGGCTCAAGGTTGTACTCGGTGTCGTTGGTACGAAAGTGGCGCTTCTGCTGTTCATCAACTTTAGCTTTGTAAAACTGTTGGCTTGACCAGATGTCGTCGGCAGTGACCTGGGTGTACATTTGCTGACGCAACAGGTCATCGCCGACCAGAGTACGAGATTCAATCAGGTTGGTGGCGATGGTGATATCTTTGTTGGCCTGCTCCGCGCACTGCTCAATGCTGCGGACACTGCTGCCGACTTCGAGCGAGATGTCCCATAAAAAAGTAAGAAAACCCTCTATGCTACTTCGGTATTGCTCGGCGTTGTCTTGCTGGAGCAGGATTAATAGATCGATATCCGAATGCGGGTGCAGCTCTCCTCGGCCGTAACCGCCAACAGCAACCAGGCTTAGCGAGCCGTCTTCGGGCCAGTCGTATTGCTGCCAGGCATGGCGTAACAGCTGGTCCATCATCCAGGCCCGGCCATAAATCAGGGTGCGGATATCGGCGCCGTCTCGAAAACGCTGGTCGAGGGTTTCTTGTCCCTGTTTCATCGCTGCTTTAAACAGCGGCAGAAAAGAGCCTGTTTTGGTTAGCTGAAGGCTAAAGGCGTTGCTATCAAACAGGCTTGGATCGGCAGCGAAGTTGGCGAGTTGATCGGTCATAGTGGCTGGGGTTAGATCTTCCCCTGCTCCTCTTGGCGTAGGGTGAAGATTTCGTAGCCCGTATCGGTAACCAGCAGGGTGTGTTCCCACTGGGCGGAGGCTCGCTTGTCGACAGTCTCAACGGTCCAGCCATCGCGTTTGGATAGCTGGGTATGGCGTTTGCCCGCGTTGATCATGGGTTCAATAGTAAAGGTCATGCCGGGCTTTAGGATGAGTCCGGAGCCTGCTCTGCCGTAATGAAGTACTTGCGGCTCTTCATGGAAGGTTTCACCGATACCATGACCGCAGTACTCGCGAACGACGGAGTAGTGATTGCCTTCGGCATGCTGCTGAATGGCGTGGCCGATATCACCTAGCGTCACCCCAGGCTTGACCATGCGAATACCGAGATAAAGACATTCTTGAGCCACCTCGGTCAATCGCTGCAGATGCGGCGGCGTCTTGCCCACATAAAACATCTTGCTGGTGTCGCCGTGGAGGCCGTCTTTAATGACCGTGATGTCGATATTGATGATATCGCCGTTCTTTAATAACTTGCCATTGGGTATGCCATGGCAGACGACCTGGTTAACCGAGGTGCAGATCGATTTTGGAAAGCCGTGATAGTTCAGAGGCGCTGGAATCGCCTGCTGGACGTCAACGATATAGTTATGGCACAGGGTGTTTAGCTCATCAGTACTGACCCCCGGTTTTACATAGGGCGCTATCATATCCAGCACCTCTGCTGCGAGCCGGCCTGCGACGCGCATTTTTTCGATCTGTTGCGGGGTCTTAATTATCACGCTCATGCTGCTGCTCTTCGTATACCTGTTGCGGCTGGGGACAGTCCCGCGAGGACTGATAAAGGCTAGCTATTGTACACGCTGGTACTCGAAATTAAAGGAAGCTGAGTCGGCTGCTGGGTTATTGGGATAAGCGAAGGGGGTTAATAATAGCCGGCGTGGTACCGGTATTTGGCTTTAAATATTAGGGGTGTTGTGGTATAAAGTCGCGCTGTCAAAAACAGGTCCGATTCTGGTTTGGCAGTAGAACCTAACGTCACACATACACCGTCACGTTGCTCTGGGTGCCTTGCGGCTAATGTCGAGGGTTGAGCGATGGGGTGTATGGAGGCCTAACCCAATAAAATTCAGGAAGTTATCATGGCTACAGTTTCAATGCGCGAGCTGATTAAAGCAGGCGCTCACTTCGGACACCAGACCCGTTACTGGAATCCGAAAATGGGTAAATTCATTTTCGGTGCTCGCAACAAAATTCATATCATCAACCTGGAGCACACTGTGCCCGCGTTGAATGAAGCGCTGTCTGTTGTTCAGCGTCTGGTTTCAAACAAGAATAAAATCTTGTTCGTAGGTACTAAACGTGCCGCCAGCAAGGTGATTCAGCAGGAAGCAGAGCGTTCAGGCATGCCTTTCGTCAACCATCGTTGGTTGGGCGGCATGTTGACGAACTACAAGACTATCCGTGAATCAATCAAGCGTTTCCGCGAGCTCGAAATTCAGGCTGCTGATGGCACTTTTGCTCAGCTGACCAAGAAAGAAGCGCTGATGCGTACTCGCGAGATGGAAAAGTTGAGCCGCTCTATCGGTGGTATCAAGGATATGGGCGGCCTACCCGACGCCCTGTTCGTTGTCGATGTTGATCACGAGCGTATCGCGATTAATGAAGCTAACAAGCTGGGTATCCCTGTTATCGGTATCGTTGATACTAACAGCAACCCAGACGGCGTTGACTACATCATCCCTGGCAACGACGACGCTTTGCGTGCGATTCAGATCTACGTTAAAGCGATTGCTGACGCTTGCCTAGAAGGCAGTGGCGCAGGCACAGGTGAGTTTGTCGAAGAAGCGGCTGTCGAAGCGGCGAAGTAATTGTTTCGGGCAGCCTGCTAGCAGGCTTCGTGAAGGGGAGCATGGCTCCCCTTTTTTCAATATAGAATTTAGTGATTAAAGAGGAACAATCATGGCAGCCAAAATTTCTGCTTCTATGGTTAAAGAGCTGCGCGAGCGCACTGCTCTTGGCATGCTGGAATGTAAAAAGGCGCTGACTGAGGCGGATGGTGACATCGAGCTGGCGATTGAGAACCTGCGTAAGTCTAGCGGCATGAAGGCGGCTAAGAAAGCCGGCCGTACAGCGGCTGATGGCGTTGTTGCGGTTAAGGTTGCTGCGGATAATAGCTATGCGGTATTGGTCGAAGTCAACTCCGAGACCGACTTCGCCGCCCGTGATGCGGGCTTCCTGGCCTTTGTCGATACCATCGCCAGTGCTGCGTTTGCAGCTAAGCAAACCGATGTTACGGCATTGATGGCGGGTGAGCTTGAATCGACCCGTGAAGCGCTGGTACAGAAGATCGGTGAAAACATCGGTATTCGCCGCATTGAGCTGCTGGAAGGTGCGATGGTCGGTGCTTATGTCCACAGCAACAACCGTATCGGCGTTCTGGTCGCGTTGAGTGGTGGCGACAATGAAACCGCCAAAGACGTTGCTATGCATGTGGCTGCTGTTAACCCGCGTGTGGTTAATGCCAGCGATATGCCGGAAGAAGTGTTGACCAAAGAGAAAGAGATCATTCTTGCTCAGCCTGACATGGCCAGCAAGCCTGCAGAGATTGCAGAAAAAATGGTGGGTGGTCGGATCAAGAAGTTCCTGGCTGAAAACTCTCTGGTTGAGCAGGCGTTCGTTAAGAATCCTGACGTCTCTATCGGTCAGTTGGTAAAGGCTGCCGGTGCCGAAGTTGTCTCCTTCGTCCGTTTCGAAGTGGGCGAGGGTATCGAAGTAGTTAAGCTCGACTTTGCTGCTGAAGTCGCCGCTGCGGCTGGTCTGAAGTAAGGTTTTGCTCCAAGGGTGCGCAGGTCAGCTTATCTGGCTTGTGCACCGAGAGCCTCTGAGTGGGTCTAGCTTCCTTTTTAAAGGATCGGCGCTGGATTCAGTCAGAGGCTCCCTGCTACACTGCCAGCCTGATTTTCCTGGGGAGCTATTCCGTGAACGACAAGCATAAGGCTCAGTACAAGCGCATCCTGCTGAAACTCAGCGGCGAAGCCTTGATGGGCGAAGAAAATTTTGGTATCGACCCCAATGTACTCGATCGTATGGCGCTTGAAATTGGTCAGTTGGTCGGGATCGGTGTCCAGGTTGGGATGGTCATCGGCGGTGGTAATCTGTTCCGTGGCGCGACCCTGAGTAAAGCAGGGATGGATCGCGTAACCGGGGATCATATGGGCATGCTTGCCACGGTGATGAATGCCCTGGCGATGCGCGATGCGCTTGAACGTAACAATATCACTACCCGAGTGATGTCGGCGATATCGATGGTGGGAGTGGTTGAAGACTATGATCGTCGCAAGGCTACTCGTTACCTAAGTCGTGGCGATGTGGTGATCTTTTCTGCAGGCACTGGAAATCCATTTTTCACCACCGACTCGGCCGCCTGTTTGCGCGGTATCGAAGCTGAGTGCGACATTGTGCTTAAGGCCACCAAGGTTGACGGTGTTTATTCGGCCGATCCCGTCAAAGACCCCAGCGCCACTATGTACAAGCATCTGACATTTGATGAGGCGCTGGAGAAGCAGCTAGGGGTGATGGATCTGACCGCGATGTGCCTGACCCGTGATCATGATATGCCGATACGGGTCTTTAATATGAACAAGCCTGGCGCGTTGGTAACGGTTGTGCGCGGCGGCGATGAAGGGACGTTGATCGATAACGGCCCTATCAAGGGAGAGAAGCGTGATTAACGATATTAAACAAGACGCCGAAGAGCGGATGATTAAAAGCGTTCATTCGGCGATAGAGAATTTTAAAAAAATTCGTACCGGTCGTGCCCACCCAAGCATTTTGGATTCAATCAAGCTTTCCTACTATGGATCGCTTGTGCCTTTAAGTCAGGTAGCCAACATTACCGTTGAAGATGCGCGGACGCTGACGATCAATCCTTGGGAAAGTCCGATGATACCTGAGATCGAAAAAGCGATTATGAAGTCCGATCTGGGGCTTAATCCCTCCTCCGCAGGGACCACTATTCGGGTTCCGTTACCCGCATTAACCGAAGAGACGCGTAAGGTCTATATCCGCCAGGCGCGTAGTGAAGCTGAAAATGCCCGGGTTGCTATCCGTAATATTCGCCGCGATGCTAACGGTACCCTGAAAGATTTGCTTAAAGACAAAGATATCACCGAGGATGACCATCGCCGTGGTGAAGACTTGGTGCAGAAACTGACCGACAAGTATATTGCCGATGTCGATGCGCATCTGCAGACCAAAGAAACGGACCTGATGGAGATCTAATCTCCGTCGTATCCGCGTATGACCGATCTTAAAACCTTCGCCAGCTTGCCGCGTCATGTTGCCATTATTATGGATGGCAACAACCGCTGGGCTAAGGCTCGCCGACTACCCAGTCTTGCCGGTCACAAGGCTGGCGTCGATGCGGTCCGAGCGGTGGTTGATGGCTGCGTCCGTTACGGGATCGAATCCTTAACTCTGTTTGCCTTTAGTAGTGAGAATTGGCGGCGTCCGCCTGCCGAGGTTGCGGGGCTGATGGAGCTGTTTATGCTGGCGCTGAAAAGCAAAGTTAAAAAGCTTCACAAGAATAATATTCGCCTGGTTGTGATCGGTGATAAAAGCCACTTCAGTAAAAAGTTGCAGCTGAAAATAGAAGAAGCCGAAGAGTTGACGGCCAGCAACACCGGCTTGACCCTCAATGTGGCAGCAAACTACGGTGGACGCTGGGATATTCTCCAGGCAGCTAAGGCTTTGGCGCAGCAGGTCAAGGAGGGTGAGCTCGAAATCGATGCGCTTACCGAAGAGTTACTCGCAGCTCAGCTGTCGCTTGCGGGTCAGCCGTTACCCGATCTCTGTATCCGTACTGGTGGCGAGCGGCGTATCAGCAACTTTCTATTATGGCAGTTCGCGTACGCCGAGTTTTATTTCAGTTCAGACTACTGGCCCGATTTTGACCGGGCTGCGCTTGAGGCTGCTTTTGACGACTTTAGTCAGCGCCAGCGCCGTTTCGGAAAAACCAGCGAACAGGTTGAGGCTGAAGAAATTGCTTAAGCAACGAATCATTACCGCGCTCATCTTGGCACCACTGACCCTGGCCGCCACCTTTCTGTTACCGCTATTCGAATTTAAACTTTTTATCGCTGCGGTTATGACCGTCGCCGCCTGGGAGTGGGCTAACCTCTCAGGCCTTAAGCAGCCGACCCAGCGTGTTGCCTATGCGGCTGGGGTGCTGGCGATAATTGTAGCGATGAAATATCTGGCGCTGCCTGCACTGCCCGTGGTTACCCTGGCGTTACTTTTTTGGTGTGTGGCGCTGGGTTGGGTGAGCACCTTTCCCAATAGCAAAGGGCAGTGGCAGAGCGTTATGGCCCGTTCTTTGATGGGGTTGCTGGTGCTGATTCCAACCTGGAGTGGTCTGGTTGAACTCAAAGCGCAGCCCTCAGGTAATGCTTGGTTATTGCTGTTAATGCTGCTGGTCTGGGGTGCCGATGTGGGCGCTTACTTCGCGGGCAGGGCATGGGGTAAAAGGAAGCTAGCAGCTAGAGTAAGTCCGGGTAAGACCTGGGCGGGTTTTTATGGCGGACTCTGCAGCAGCTTGCTGGTGGCGCTGGTGTTTGGCCTGGTGATGTCGCTTCAGGGGGCTCAGTTGGTCGGTTTGATGCTGGTCTGTCTGGTAACAGCCTTGGTTTCGGTATTAGGAGATCTGCTAGAAAGCATGCTCAAGCGTCACCGAGGGATTAAAGACAGTAGCAATTTACTCCCCGGCCATGGCGGTGTGATGGACCGTATCGATAGTCTGACAGCCGCTGCGCCGATATTCGCACTGGGGCTTATTCTGTTTGAACTGACTCAAGTGGCGGTAGTCTAATTCTGCTTATGGAAATTATACAAACACTCCTCGCCGCCATCGTAACTATTGGCATCCTGGTGACTATTCATGAGTATGGCCATTTTTGGGTGGCCCGGCGCTGTGGTGTCAAAGTGCTGCGCTTTTCGATCGGTTTCGGTAAGGGGCTGTATCGATGGCACGACCGTCAGGGCACTGAATATGTGATCGCAGCGATCCCCCTGGGTGGTTACGTGAAAATGCTGGACGAGCGTGAAGGCGAGGTTCCAGCCGAACTCAAAGACCAGGCTTTTAATACCAAATCGGTGTGGCAGCGAATCGCTATAGTTTCAGCCGGGCCACTGGTTAATCTGCTGTTTGCAGTATTTGCGTACTGGTTGATGTTTATCGCAGGAACCAGCACGGTGGTTCCTGTTGTCGGCGAGGTTCGTCCCGATTCGCCGGTTGCGATTCATTCCCAGATTGCAGGCCGGGAGCTAATCGAGGTTGATGGCTATTCGACCCGAAGTTGGGAACAGGTGTCACTGCGTTTAGCCGCGCGTATCGGCGATAGCGGTACCCTGCGGCTGCGAACTCGAGAACTGAACGGAACCGACGCGGCGGAGATCGCCGTGGCCATCGAGCGATGGCAGTTCGACGAACAATATGGGCCGCTATATACGCTGGGTATCACCCCCTATAGGCCCGTATTTCCACCACGAATCGGCAGTTTGGCTGACGAGGGCCAGGCTCTGGCCGCAGGTCTGCAGGTGGGTGATCTAGTGATTTCTATCGATGCTGTGGCGATCACGTTGTGGACCGAGCTGGTCGATAGGGTGCGCGCTAATCCGCAGCAGACGCTAGCGGTGTTGGTCGATCGAAACGGGCAGCGGTTAACGCTTGAATTGACGCCTGCCAGAAATCAAGCCGATACCGGTGAAATTTATGGCTACATCGGTGCGGGTGTGGCCCCAGTATCTTGGCCTCCTGAAATGCTGAGAGAACTGCAGTATTCACCTCTGGAGGCGATTCCTGCCGCTCTGTCCAAGAGTCATCAGATGATAAGTCTGACCCTTGAATCGATCTGGAAGATGGTTAATGGGTTGATTTCAGTAAAAAACTTGAGCGGTCCTATCACCATTGCTAAAGTAGCCGGTGCTTCGGCAGCGTCTGGCTTGGAAAGCTTTCTTAACTTTTTAGCTTATCTGAGTATTAGTTTGGGTATTCTTAATCTACTACCCATTCCTGTGCTCGATGGTGGCCATCTACTCTACTTCCTTATTGAGGCGGTGCGGGGACGGCCAGTTTCTGAGCGGACCCAGCTAGTCGGGCTTAAGCTCGGCATGACGTTGTTATTGTCGTTGATGCTACTTGCTCTTTATAACGATCTGGTTCGTCTTTGACGTGCTGTTTTTTTTCACATCCATCCTTCAGAAGTTGTAGTCCTGCATGCGACGTATAATTACCACCGCTTGTCTTCTTCTTTGTCTTCCTGTACTGGCAGTAGCCGATACGTTTGTCATTAGTGATATCCGTTTCGATGGGCTGCAGCGCATGGATTTAGGTCGGGTGCTTCGCGACTTTCCGCTTAAAGAGGGCGATCAGGTGGACGAGTTCGTCTTGGCGGAAGCCTCCAGGGCGCTATTTGCAACTGGTTTTTTTAATGATATTGAACTGGCACGCGATGGCACTCTGTTGGTGGTCAAGCTTAAAGAGCGTCCGGCGATTAGCAGGATTACTCTGGAGGGTAACAAGGAGCTCGAGAGTCCGGCGCTGATGGATGGTTTGAAATCGATGGGGTTGAGCGAAGGTGAGGTGTTTCAGCGCGCAGCCTTGGAGAAAATCCGTCTGGAATTGCTGCGGATGTATTCTGCCCAAGGACGTTATGGCGCCCAGATCGATACCGAACTTGAAGAGCTACCCGATAACCGACTTGGCCTTAAAATCCTCATTAAAGAAGGCCGTTCAGCCACGATCGAACATATCAATATCGTCGGTAATCAGGTGTTTAGCAACGAGGAGCTGGCGGGTCTTTTCAGCCTGAAGACCCCAGGGTTTTGGGACTTTTTTAGTAACGATGCACGCTATTCACGAGAAAAGCTGAGTGGTGATCTCGAGCGCCTGCGTTCACATTACCTGGATCTTGGTTATATCAATTTTAAGGTGGATTCTACCCAAGTCTCTTTGACCCCGGATCGGAAACAGGTCTATATCACCATCAATGTTAGTGAGGGTGAACTCTACCGGTTTGGCAGTTATAGCCTCGCTGGACGGCTTGAAGTGGCGGAAGATACGTTACGTCAGCAGGTACAGATAAAACCGGGTGCGGTGTTCTCCCGTAAGCTGATGGTTCGTTCTTCGGACCAGCTAATTCGCAGGCTGGGGGATGATGGTTTTTTGCTGGCTAACGTTAATCCGGTTCCTGACATTGATGAAACGACCAAGAGCGTTAATATCCGCTTTTATATCGATCCGGGTAGCCGGATGTACGTGCGCCGGATAAATTTCATCGGCAACACTGCGACCGCTGATGAAGTTTTGCGCCGCGAAATGCGGCAGATGGAAGCAGGTTGGGCATCGACAACCTTGATGGAGCGATCCAAAAGCCGGCTGGAACGCTTGGGCTACTTCAGCGAAGTAAATTTAGAAACCTCCTCGGTGCCAGGAACCCGTGACCAGATCGATCTTGAATATAGCGTGGTCGAACAGCTATCAGGCAGTGTCGCCGCCAGCGTCGGGCTGTCTCAGAGCTCAGGGCTGATCCTGTCGGCCAGTGTTTCACAGAAAAACTTTTTGGGCACGGGCAAGTTTGTATCCTTTACGGTAACCCGGTCGGCCTATACCAATGAGCTTAGCTTAAACTACGATGATCCTTTCTACACGATCGATGGCGTGAGTCGCGGTTTCAACGTGTTTTTCCGCAAGCAAGATTTCTCCGACTTCGACCTCTCCAACTATAACCTCGATTCCTTAGGAGGCAATGTCAGCTTCGGTTATCCTATCGACGACTTCCAGCGCTTAAGGTTTTCGGTGGGGGCGGAGCGCCTCGATCTGACTCTGGGTACCGATGTGCCTGTGGAGTTCCAGAGTTTTGTGGCTGCCGAAGGGAGTAGTTTCAACCAGTTACCCATCAGTAGTAGTTGGTCATCGAATCACTTGAATAAAGGGATATTGGCGAGCGATGGCTATTCGCAGAGTCTCTCTCTAGAGCTTACTGGCCCCGGCAGCGATCTGGCTTATTACAAGGTGCGTTACAACGGCCAGGTCTATAAGCCACTGAATAAGTCGCACTCTTGGGTGTTGAGTTTTAAAAGCTCGTTAGGCTACGGCGATAGTTACGGCGATACGGTAAAATTGCCGTTCTTTAAAAGCTTCTATGCCGGTGGTTTTAATTCGGTCCGCGGGTTTGAAAATAATACTCTGGGGCCTCAGGATGAGAGAACAGATTCCACTTTATTGGATTCCCTGGGCGGTAACCTGTTGATGACCGGCTCGGCCGAGCTGATCTTTCCGCTGCCCTTCATCAAGGAGCAGTCGAGCATGCGCACGCTGTTATTTTTTGATGCCGGTAGCGTGTTCGATACCCGCTGTCTGAGTACCAATGCCATCTGTGATAAGGGGGTTACGCCAGGCGCGCTGAGTGCCTCTGTGGGTGTTGGGTTGTCCTGGCTGACCTTTGTGGGACCGATGTCTTTTGCACTATCGATGCCGGTGCAAGAACAACCCACAGATACGACTGAAATCTTCCAGTTTTCACTGGGACGTACTTTTTAACATCAAGGAAATAGGAGAAACCCATGAAAATTCTCAAAGTTGCTCTAGTCGGTTTGTTGCTGCTGCCCTCGCTGGTGTTGGCAGAAGGACGTATTGCGGTGTTGGATATGGAGGCAGCTTTGGCTGCATCCAAGCAAGCGCAGACATTGCGAGAGAAGTTGCAACAGGAGTTTGTCGCCGAAGAGTCTGAACTGCGCAAATTGTCTGAAGAGGGTAACACGCTCAAGGCCAAACTCGAGAAGCAAGGCAGCTTTATGAGCGATGAGGAGCGGGAGAAACTCACGGCGTTGGTACAGCAAAAGTACCAAGAGTTCCAAGGCTTGGGGAATCGAGTGAAGCAGGAGACTCAGGGTCGTGAGCGTGATTTCCTGCAGGAGCTGCGACCACAGATCGAGGTGATTCTGCAAACTCTGGTCGATACCGATAATATCGATATCATTATGAATAAAAAAGGCGTGGTTTACGCCCGACCAACGTTGGATCTGACGCCGCGATTGGTGGAAGAGCTGAACAAGCTGTAAGGGGGCGCCGCCGTGTATAGTCTGGGTCAAATTGCCGCTGAGTTGGATGCGCGCCTTATCGGCGACCCACTTAAATCGGTAGATGGATTGCAGGCGCTGGATAAGGCGCAGCCTGGACAGCTGACATTTCTGTCCAACCCACGCTACCTCAAAGATCTGAAAACGACGCAGGCAGGGGCCGTTTTGATCACCGATGCGCTGAGTCATGACTGCCCCGTTGCTGCGCTGATTGTCGATGATCCTTATCTTGCCTATGCCCGGATCTCCGCATGGTTCGATACCCGCCCAGCGGCAGCTCCGGGTATTTCAAATCGAGCGGTCATTGATCCGAGTGCACAGGTAGACCCTAGTGCGAAAGTTGCAGCGGGCGCCGTGATCGAGGCGGGCGCGGTGATTCAGGCCGACGTAGAGATTGGTCCGAATTCGGTGGTGGGGGCTCAGTGTCTTGTTGGCGAAGGTAGCCGATTGGCCGCTTCGGTAACGCTCTACCATGGCGTGCACATTGGCAAACGTAACCTGATTCACAGTGGTGCGGTTATCGGCGCCGATGGCTTTGGTTTTGCCAACCAGCAGGGGCGCTGGATTAAAATTCATCAGCTTGGGCGTGTGATCACCGGCGATGATGTCGAAATTGGTGCGGGAACGACCATTGATCGCGGCGCTATCGGCGATACGGTCATCGGTTCAGGGGTCAAGTTGGATAACCTGATTATGATCGCCCACAACGTCCAGATCGGCGAAGATACTGCTATGGCGGGCTGTTCTGCGGTCGCAGGAAGTACCAAAATTGGTCGTCGTTGTACCGTGGGTGGAGGTGCCTGCATCGCCGGGCACATCGAGATTGTCGATGACGTGTTTGTGGGCGGAATGGCGAGCGTCAGCGGTAGTTTGAAGGAAAAGGGTGCTTATGCGTCAGGAACGGGGATCGCTCCGCTGAAACAGTGGCGTCGCAATGTAGTTCGCTTCCAGCAGTTGGATCAGCTCGCTGTACGGCTAAGAGTGCTTGAGAAACAGGTTAATCAGAATAACACCTAAGGTTTATTGTAAATGATGGATATCAATGAGATTCGACAGTACCTGCCGCACCGTTATCCTTTCCTGCTTGTAGACCGGGTAACAGAGCTGGTTGAAGGGGATCGGATCGTCGCGTATAAAAATGTAACGGTGAATGAACCTTTTTTTAATGGCCATTTTCCTGACCATCCCGTTATGCCCGGGGTCTTAATCATCGAGGCGATGGCTCAGGCGGCCGGTATCCTGGGTTTTAAATCGATGGGTAAGACCCCCCAGGATGGATCCATCTATTATTTCGTCGGCTCTGATAAGCTGCGTTTTAAACGTCCGGTTGTGCCCGGCGACAGGCTCCAGCTGGAAGCCTCAATCCTGTCGGAAAAGCGCGGCATCTGGAAGTTTGAAGTTAAGGCTACAGTTGACGGCGCGCTCGTCAGCTCGGCCACCATTTTGTGTGCTGATAGGAAAGTCTGATCTTGATTGATAGTCGCGCCCATATCGATCCCAGCGCCCAGATCGGAGACGGTGTTGAGATTGGCCCCTGGACACTGATCGGTGCCGATGTGGTGATTGAATCGGGCTGCCGGATTGCCTCCCATGTGGTTATCAAGGGACCGACCCGGATCGGCAAAAACAACCAGATCTTTCAGTTCGCCAGCATCGGCGAGGCTTGTCAGGATAAAAAGTATCGCGACGAGCCGACCCAGCTGATCATCGGCGATAACAATGTGATCCGTGAGAGCTGTACCCTGCACCGGGGGACGATACAGGACGAGGGCGTTACCCGGGTCGGTAGCCATAACTTGCTGATGGTTAATGTCCACGTCGCCCATGATTGCCGGGTGGGAGACAATATTATCCTGGCTAATAACGTCGCCTTGGCCGGTCATGTTCATGTCGGCGATTACGCCATTGTTGGTGGTCAGACCGGGGTGCATCAATTCTGCCATATAGGTGCTCACGCCATGTGTGGCGCGGCATCGATGCTGGCGCAGGATCTTCCCGCCTATGTAATGGCGGCCGGAAATACCGCTAAACCGCACGGTATCAACTCTGAGGGGCTGAAACGTCGTGGCTTTAGCCCGGAGGCGATTCGGGCAATCAAACAGGCCTATAAGTTGATTTACCGCAAAGGTCTGAAGCTGGATCAGGCGATCACCGAGGTAGAGCTGCTACAGCAAGAGTTTCCAGAGCTCGCCCTGCTGACTCAATCATTGCGCGACTCCAATCGCGGCATCATCCGCTAGTTGAGGATGCGTATCGGACTCGTAGCAGGGGAGGCCTCGGGCGATATCCTTGGCGCCGGGCTGATGCGCGCGCTCAAACAGCGGTCTCCCGAATCGATCGAGTTTGAAGGTATCGGCGGTCCGCTGATGCAGGCGGAGGGGCTCGATAGCCGTTTTCCGATGGATCGTCTCTCGGTGATGGGGCTGGTTGAGGTGCTCGGCCGATTGCGTGAGTTGCTGGGGATCCGCAAACAGTTACGCCAGCATTGGCTGGCTAATCCGCCGGATCTCTTTATCGGTATCGACGCCCCTGACTTTACCCTGCCGCTTGAGCGCTCGTTACGTGATGCCGCTATCCCAACGGTGCACTATGTCAGCCCGTCTATCTGGGCCTGGCGGCGCAAGCGGGTTAAAAAAATCGCTAAATCCACCGACCTGATGCTCTGTCTGCTGCCTTTCGAGGCGGCCTTCTATGCTGAAGCGGGTGTCGATGCCCGCTTTGTTGGTCATACCCTGGCAGACCAGTTACCGCTCCAGCCGGATGTTAAACAAGCCCGGCAGCAGCTCGGCCTGGATCCTCAGGCGTGCTATATCGCGCTCTTGCCGGGCAGCCGCGAGGGCGAGGTTGAGCGGCTGGCGCCGCTGTTTATCGACACAGCCCGTCAGTGTTTGCAGCAGCGTCCCGAGCTGAAGTTTTTAATCCCCGCGGTTAATGATGCCCGTTACCAGCAGCTGCAAGGTTTGCTGCAGGCGCAGCTGCAGGGCAGCGGGGAAGCGCTGCCGTTGCAGTTAATTCACGGCCAGTCGCGCGAGGTGATGACTGCGGCCGATGCTGTGCTGTTGGCATCAGGTACCGCAGCGCTGGAGTGCATGCTGCTGAAAACCCCGATGGTGGTTTCTTATCGGCTCAGCGCGCTGAGTTTCTTCATCCTGTCGCGAATGATCAAGGTGGCCTATGTGTCGCTGCCTAACTTGCTGGCGGATCGGATGCTGGTTCCCGAGCTGCTCCAGGATGCCGCGACCCCGCAAGGGTTGGCCGAAGCACTGTTACAGCAGTTGGATCATCCCGAGCTGCAGGTTCCCTTTTTTACCGAGCTGCACCAGCAGCTCCGCCGCGATGCCAGTGAAGAGTCTGCCAAGGCTGTTTTGGCATTACTGGCGCAGCGCCGGGCCTAGTTCTTCATAGCTAAGCTCATGAATAAGGTCATGGATACGCTCATGGATAAACGCTTAGAAAAATTCACCCTCAGTCGCTATCAGGGCTTTCTTGTCGCAGGCGTCGACGAGGTGGGCAGGGGGCCGCTGTTTGGTGATGTGGTGACAGCAGCGGTGATTCTGGATCCGGAAAATCCGATCGAGGGGTTGGCGGACTCTAAGCGACTGACGGAGAAGAAGCGCGATCTGCTGTTTGAACAGATAAAGGCCAAGGCGCTCAGCTGGTCAGTGGCGCGCGCAGATGTGGCCGAGATCGACCGGTTGAATATCCTTCAGGCCACGATGCTGGCGATGCAGCGTGCGGTCGAGGGGCTGGCCGTCGCGCCTGAGTATGTGTTGATTGACGGTAATCGCTGCCCTGCGCTTCCCTGCCCGGCTGAGGCGGTCGTGAAGGGGGATGCGCGGGTGGCGGCGATCAGTGCGGCATCGATTCTGGCCAAGGTAACCCGGGATCGGGAGCTAGCTGGCTACGAGCTTATCTATCCCGGCTATGGTTTAGCGCAACACAAGGGCTATCCCACAGCGTTACACCTAGCAGCACTGGCAAGGTTGGGGGTCACGCCGCTGCATCGGCGTAGTTTTGCCCCGGTCCGGCGCTTGCTACTCGACACTGAGTGATCGATCAACTGGATTGCCTGTCAATTATTTTGTACGCTACGCACTGGGTTTTTTAGTCACTTTCTAGTCACTTTTCAGTCACTTTTAGATTGGCGCCAAGACGCCAGCCGAGGTAGTCGATGAGTACCCAGTCCGATCAAAACGAACAGCGTATCAAGCTTTACTGGTATCTGGCCCTGATTGTCATGCCGTTGATCGTGGCGCTGTTGCTGTTGAATGCCGATCCTTATGAGCGGGTACAACTCAACCAGGTGGTCGAATTACGTACCCAGCTGGCGCAGCAAGATGTGGGGAGCGAGGTGATCGCCTGGCTGGATGCCAAAGGGGGACATAACCTGAGCGAAGCCGAGTGGGCCGCTCTGCAGGCCGCCGATGCGGAGCAGCTGTATTTTATGCTGACCAGCTCAACCCTGAGTCCGGCGCTTAAGCAGACGATGGCTGCGGCGCTGGTGGATGGCTATGTGACGCAGCAGGAGTATCAGGACTATCAGATCGCGGCTGCCGCGGTGTTGATGACGCCCGCACTATTGACTCAATTCGGCTATTGATTGAAAACTGTCACAGGATAAAGATTGGTCTCGATGCTTGCTATTGTCGAAGCCAGCTTCAATAATCTACCCGTCTTGTCGGGGTTCCTTCGAGCTCAGCAGCTTGGCTGTCGAGCGTAGGGGATGAGAGGCTACTAGCCAACCCGCGAACCTGATCCGGCTCATACCGGCGTAGGAAACAAGATTTTGGCATGTAGCTGCGTCACCGTGTCAGAACTCCTTTCCGTCAAGACATCTACTGATTTTATTCATCATCGGGGTAATGCCTGATTGATACTGGCAAAAATGCCGGGAGATGTCGTTATGAGTACCCAGAAAAACAAGAGTTTACGAGATACGGCCTTAGTTGATTCGGCCTCAGTGCAACCCTTCCCCGGCAGTCGTAAAATTTATATCCAAGGCAGTCGCCCTGATATTCAGGTGCCGATGCGCGAGATTACCCTTGCCGATACCCCGCTAAGCTTTGGTCATCAAGACGGTGCCGAGAAAAACGAACCGCTGCGGGTCTACGATACCTCGGGCCCTTACACCGACCCCGCTGTCAGCATCGACGTGCGCAAAGGTTTGGCCTCGGTGCGTCAGGGCTGGATCGAAGAGCGCGGCGATACCGAACTGTTAGAGGCACTCTCTTCCGATTACGGCCGAGAGCGCGAGTCATTAACCGGGCTGGAAAATCTGCGTTTTAATCTACAGCGTAAGCCGCGCCGGGCTAAAAAGGGCGCTAACGTTACCCAGTTGCACTATGCGCGTCAGGGGATCATCACCCCGGAGATGGAATACATCGCTATCCGCGAGAACATGAAACTGGTCGAAGCCAAGCAAAACGCCGATCTTAACGTACAGCACCCGGGGATGAGTTTCGGTGCCAACCTTCCTAAAGAGATCACTCCAGAGTTCGTGCGCAGCGAAGTAGCCTGCGGACGGGCAATCATTCCGACCAATATCAACCACCCAGAACTGGAACCGATGATCATTGGCCGTAACTTCCTGGTTAAGATCAACGGTAACATCGGTAACTCGGCGCTGGGTTCTTCGATCGAAGAGGAAGTGGCCAAGATGACCTGGGGCACCCGCTGGGGCTCCGATACCATCATGGACCTGTCTACCGGCAAGAACATCCACGAGACCCGTGAGTGGATCATCCGTAATAGTCATGTACCGATCGGTACCGTACCGATCTACCAGGCGTTGGAAAAGGTCAACGGCGTGGCCGAAGATCTGACCTGGGAGGTGTTCCGTGACACCCTGATCGAACAGGCCGAGCAGGGGGTGGATTACTTCACGATTCATGCCGGGGTACTGCTGCGCTATGTGCCGATGACCGCCAAAAGGGTCACCGGAATCGTCTCTCGCGGCGGCTCTATCATGGCCAAGTGGTGCCTGGCGCACCACAAAGAGAACTTCCTCTACACCCATTTCGACGAGATCTGCCAGATCTGTAAAGCCTACGACGTCTCCTTCTCGCTGGGTGATGGCTTGCGTCCCGGCTCGATCGCCGATGCCAACGACGAGGCCCAGTTCGGTGAGCTGGAAACCCTTGGCGAGCTGACCAAAGTTGCCTGGAAGCATGATGTCCAGGTAATGATCGAAGGCCCCGGTCATGTACCCATGCATCTGATCAAGGAGAACATGGACAAGCAGTTAGAAGAGTGCCACGAGGCGCCCTTCTATACCCTCGGCCCGCTGACCACCGATATCGCCCCCGGCTACGACCACATTACCTCGGGTATCGGTGCGGCGATCATCGGCTGGTACGGCTGCGCCATGCTCTGTTACGTCACCCCTAAAGAGCATCTGGGGCTACCCAACAAGGATGACGTCAAGACCGGCATCATCACCTACAAGATCGCCGCCCACGCCGCTGACTTGGCCAAGGGGCACCCCGGAGCGCAGATTCGCGACAATGCCATGTCCAAGGCACGGTTCGAATTCCGTTGGGAGGATCAGTTCAATATCGGTCTCGATCCGGATACGGCGCGTTCCTATCACGACGAGACCCTGCCCAAGGATTCTGCCAAGGTGGCGCACTTCTGCTCCATGTGCGGCCCCAAGTTCTGCTCGATGAAGATCAGCCAGGAGGTGCGCGAGCTGGATGCGAACCAGATCGCCGCGATCAATCTGGAAGTGGATAAAGGGATGCAAGCCAAGGCGGAAGAGTTTAAAGAGCAGGGAAGCCAGCTCTACGCCAAGGTTTAAAATCGACCGCTGCGTTATCATGGGTCGTAACGCACCGCGGTTGATTTTGAAGTCATTAATGCCAGTAGCACGGAGATAGCTCGTTGCAGTTAGCCGAACAGGTCAATACCTTTGGCCGCCACATGCAGGCCAAATACGGCCATAGGGTCCATAAGCTGGCGTTGAATGCCAGCTTCACCTGCCCCAATCGCGATGGCAGTAAAGGCATTGGCGGCTGTACTTTTTGCAACAATGTCTCCTTCGCCCCTAACGCCAAACAGCCGCCTAGCGTCGCCTCGCAGATCGAGGCGGGGCGGCGGGTGATTCGCAAACGTACCGGGGCCAGGCACTACCTGGCCTACTTCCAGGCCTACACCAACACCTACGCCGATATTGATTACCTCAAACAGCTCTACGACGACGCGCTAACCGAACCCGATGTAATCGGCCTGTCGGTGGGTACCCGTCCCGACTGTGTTCCCGATCCGGTGCTGGACCTGCTGGCTGCCTATCAAGATCAGGGATACGAGGTGTGGTTGGAGTTGGGGCTGCAGTCGGCCAACGACCAGTCCCTAGAGCGGGTTAATCGTGGTCATGGTTGGGCGGAATACGAGGATGCGATACGTCGGGCCAGTGTGCGTGGTTTGCAGGTTTGCACCCATCTGATTGTCGGCCTGCCGGGCGAAACCGCCTGGGACAGCGTTGCCAGTTTCGACCGGGTGATGGATCTGGGTGCGGGGAGTGCCCAGACCCAGGGGATGAAGTTGCACCCTCTGCATATCGTCAAGGGTACTCAGTTAGCAAGGCAATGGAAGCAGGGGCTGTATCAAGGGGTGCCTTTCGACGCTTACGTAGAAGCCTGTGTCGAGATCGTTCGCCGAAGCCCACCTGAACTGGTGTTTCACCGGCTCACAGGGACCGCCGATGCAGGGATTCTGCTGTCACCGAGTTGGTGCGCGAAGAAGTGGCAGGTTCTCAATGCCATTTCGGCGGCGCTGGAGGGTGGCTGTTTTCCATCGGCGCTCGATGAGCGGATCATCTGCTGCGCTTAAATCGTCCTGATTAGCTACAACGCTTAGCCATGATGGCGCCGATCTATGCTTGTGAACGGATATGCCCATATCTAGTCGCGGGGATGGTTGAACCGCACCCTTAGTGGCATGCGGCACCGATGTTGGAATTAATCCCAATCCATCAATCAGCATAGGGTTTTTGTAGGTCGGGCTTCAGCCCGACGCATGCGGCACCGATGTTGGAATAAATTCCGACCCACAACAGCGCTCCTGTAGGTCGGTCGTCAAACACTTCCCGCATTATCTCTGTAGATCGGTGCATCAGCCTGCCGTGACCAGAACCTGTGTAGCTTCAGCGCCTGCCGTTTGCCAACAGTGACACCACTTCATCGAACAGGGCGTTGTCCAGTGACTGGCTGATATCCAACTCCAGACTGCGCCGGTAATAGCGGCTCAGATCCAATCCCACCCCGAGGGCCAGCAATTCGATCTCGCCGCGTCGCTCGATCGCCTCACTCACCTGTTGCAAGTGCTTGTCCAAGTAGTCGGGTCGGTTGTGCTGGTGGGTCATGCTTTCCATCGGACAGCCATCGGAGATGACGATCAGGATCTTGCGCGCTGCCTGGCTGGCCTGCAGCCGACCACTGGCCCACAGCAAGGCTTCGCCGTCAACGCCTTCACGAAACAGATTGGCTTTGAGCAGCGCGGCGATCTCGGGACGCGCGCGCCGCCAAGGCTTGTCGGCGTCTTTATAGACGATATGGCAGAGCTCGTTGAGCCGCCCCGGATCGGCGGGGCTGCCGCGTCCACGCCACTCCTTCAAGGGCTTACCGCCGTTCCAGGAGCCGGTAGTAAAACCGAGGATTTCAGAACGGGCGCCGGCTTGCTCGAAGGCGCGGCTGAACACATCGACCAGCATTGTGATCGATTCGATGTGTTGCTTCATCGAACCGGAATTGTCGATAAGAAAGCACACCTGGCAGTCGCTATGGGGTTGGTATTGTTCCTGCCGGAACAGCCGTCGTTCAGTGGGGCTAGTGACCAATTGCGACAAGCGGCGGCCATCTAGATGGCCCTCCTCTTCGCCGAAGCTCCAGCCGTTGAGACGGGGTGCAGCGAGGATCCGCGACAGCTTCCTGGCTAGGCGTGGAGTATTGATGCCCTGGCGTCGGATGCGTTGGTCAAGCTGCTCGCGCAGCGCACGAAGTTGCTCCAGGCGTACCAACTTGGCGGCGCTGATCTCGCGGTCGTAGCGGTTGTTGAACACCCGGTAATCGCTCAGCGCATCGCTGAGCTGTTTCTCGGATTGCTGCTGCGGCGTCGAGCCCGGTGCATCCATCTCGTTGGGATCTTCGTCGGGCTCAAGCAGCAGCTCGAAATCGGCGGCGTCGGCGATTTTCGAGCGTTGCCGTTTATCCCCATCGTCGCCGTCAGGCTGGCCTGCATCGATAATGCTGCTCAGCTCACGGCAGATCGCCAGGGCGTGTTCGGCAAAACGGGCCTGGTTATCCCGGTTGCGTCTTAGTGCCAGCACATCGGTACCGATATGCGGTGCCAGCACAGCACGTTGTGGCTCAATCAAGTCTTCGATCTCTTCCAGTGCAGGGTGGCTGCCCAGTCGCGACCAGACTGTTTGGATGATACAAAACAGCAGCAGGCCTACCTGATTTTCGGTCATGCCCGAATGATGGTACTGCAGGCACCAGTGGCGAAAACGGTGTTTTAGGTTACGGCGGATGCCAGGATGGTCGTCGGACACCTGCGATTCGACCCGCAGCTGCTCGAGAATTTCGAACAGGGTTTGCTCCAGCGGATCCTCGGGCATTAGCGATGCGTGTAATACAGCATCGCTGTGGATCAGCCGGAGTGCCAGGCCGTCGGCAGCGCCGCGAAACGAATCAAAGTCATCTTCGCTGACGTCGGTATTGAGATGGGGCGCGCGGATCGGCAGCCGCCGTCCATCCTGCTCCAGCCGGTGGCCCCGATAGCGCAACCGGCCATTGCCGGTTAGTGCGCGAATGGTCGCCGCGCAGAGTTCTTCTAGTCGTTGCTGACGCTTCTCCTTACGCGGCTGTTGGCTGGCCGACGGGGCCAGTTCGGTGGGTTTGTTCGGCTGCCAGGCGACTAGCGGACCGGCCACCTAAGCTTCCTCGTGCATCGATTTGGATTCATCCAGCTCGGTATCGAAGCAGCGCTGATAATACTCGGCGACTAATGAACGTTCCGCTTCATCACATTTGTTGAGGTAGCTGAGTCGAAACGCCAGCGCCGTATCATGGAAGATCTGGTTGTTTTCGGCCCAGGAGATCACCGTTCGTGGCGACATCAGTGTCGAAAGGTCACCTGCGGCAAAGCCCTGACGGGTCATATCGGCGACGGCCACCATCTTGTCGATCAGCGTATGGCCGCGGGCGTCGGCATACGCCGGAACCCGGCCCTGAACGATTGCTACCTCGTCAGCCCGGGGCAGGTAGTTGAGGCTGGCGACGATGTTCCAGCGGTCGATCTGCGCCTGGTTGAGAACCTGAGTGCCGTGGTACAGGCCGTTGAGATTACCCAAGCCGACGGTGTTGGCTGTGGCGAACAGGCGGAAATAGGGGTGCGGATGGATCACCTCGTTTTGGTCTAGCAGGGTGAACTTGCCATCACGCTCCAAAATGCGCTGGATCACGAACATGACGTCGGGACGACCGGCGTCGAATTCGTCAAAGATCAACGCCACCGGACGGCGCAATGCCCAGGGTACGATACCTTCCTGAAATTGGGTTACCTGCTTGCCGTCACGCAAACTGATGGTGTCTTTGCCGACCAGATCCAGACGGCTGATATGACCATCCAGATTAATCCGTACACAGGGCCAGTTCAGCCGTGCCGCGACCTGCTCGATGTGAGTCGATTTGCCGGTGCCGTGCAATCCCTGGATCATCACCCGGCGATCTTGGGTGAATCCGGCCAGGATCGCCAGGGTTACATCCTTATTGAAGCGGTACGCCGGATCGATCTCGGGTACATGGTCGTCGCGTTCGCTGAAGACGGGTACCTGCAACTCGGAATCGATACCGAACAGTTCGCGTGCCGAAACCAATCGATCGGGTTTTTGTATCTGTATATCACTCATCGGTGGTGTCTCACGATTATTGGCTATCTTTCACCTTATTGTAAGCAGCTGGCAGGGGTAAGGGAGGGGCCAGTTGAGCCTGCTCAGTATGGCCAATATGTTAAATGAGAGTGACGCTACGGCTATGCACTAATGCGTGGATAACGGTGTGGAGTCCGGTATCGCTAGCCGGCCCCAGCCATCTCAATGATTGGGGCGTGCGCTAGCTTGTCGATTATTTAGCGGCGAGTTTTTCCTGAACGCTGGTCACTTTATCAGCCATCGTCTGATCTCGGTCTGTGCGTGTGCCGAGTTTTATGTGGCTGGTGATACGCACGGCTCCTGCCTCGTGTAGATCCTTGTGACAGCGCTTAACCGCGCGCATAACATCATCCCACTCACCCTCTACGTTAGTGCCGTAGCCGTGCATGCTGTGGGTCAACCCGGCTTGTTCAAATATCTTTTGGCACATAGCCACATAAGGGGATACAGAGGTCCCCACGCCGCCGGGTGAAACCATGATATCCATCAGTACGTACATACAGTATTCCTCGGTAAAGAGTTGATTAATTTTATCCGGCTGAAGCCCAACCCACAAATAAACAGCAGCAGCCTGGCCGCGTCGGCGGCCCAGGTACAAATAGCTATCTCGTCGGAGTGCGCGGAAACGTTTAGTTTTAGCGTCGACATTCTTGGAAAATTTTGCTGCTACAACCTTGGCATATCTGCTGTTGCAAGCGCGGGTAGATGTTGCCAATAGCTTCCCCCTTGCTGTTGAAAATATTAGCTTGGCCGATCTTTTCCAGATAGCCGCTTTGCTTCAGGAAACCGTAGGCGCCCTGTTTTAGATTGGTCAGATACAGACCTCCACCATTGCCACGTCGGCGTTGGGCTTCGTGCATCAGCATCTCGGCACCGGCGATATCGATAAAGTTCATGCCGTTGCCGACGATCAACAGGTGCTGCTCGGGAATCGCCTGCAACTGTTCCTGGACCGAATTCACCGCCCCGAAAAACAGCGAGCCTTCGATCCGGATAACGCGCAGCTGGGGGCACCCCGGCAGGTCTTTACCCTCGCTCTCGGTGAAGAAGGGAGTCTGGGCGGCGGGATCGGGTCGCACCTCGACAATGCGCGGCCTAGAGGTGCGCTTGAGATAGAACACCAAGGAGAGCAACACGCCGATGTAGATGGCGAACTCCAGCTGCAGCAGCAGGGTGGCGGCGAAGGTGACCAGCCACACGGAGCTCTCGGAGCGGCCCGCCTTGATGATGCTGCGGATATGCTTGGCGTCGATCAGGTTCCAGGATACCAGCATCAGAATGGCGGCCATACTTGGGATCGGCACATAGGCGGTCAGCTCCGAGAACAGCAGCACGATCAGCGCCAGAGCGACGGCGGCGATGATAGTGGCTAGTGGGGTGCGAGCACCGGCGGTGTAGTTGACTCCGGTGCGGGTAAAAGAGCCCGAGGAGGCGTAGCAGGAGAAGAAACTACCGCCGATATTGGACAGCGCTTGGCCCATGAATTCCTGATTGCCGTCGATGCTTTGACGTGAGTAGGCTGCCACAGAGCGGGCGATAGATACGGCTTCCACCAACCCGAGCAGGGCCAGAGCCAGCGCCCCAGAGGCGAGTTGGTGCAGGGTGCTGAAGTTAAGGTCGGGTATCCCGAACGGCGGTAGGCTTGACGGTATGGAGCCGACCAGGGCTATACCGTGCGCCTCGGCCCCCATCAGGTAGGCAGCAATGCTGCCCAATATCATCGCCAGCAGCATGTTGGGCCAGC